>DATNRD010000701.1:0-22432 GCA_036703665.1 Candidatus Obscuribacterales bacterium | reverse complement strand
GGAGGCGGAGTTCGAGTACGCGGCTCGCGGAGGACTTGACGGCAAACTGTATCCGTGGGGCGATGAATTGAGACCCGGCGGCAAATGGTACGCCAATCTGTGGCAGGGCGAGTTTCCCGTGCACAACAGCGCGGAGGACGGGTTCGCTGGCACGTCGCCGGTCGGTTATTATCGCGCCAACGGCTACGGGCTATATGACATGGCTGGCAATGTCTGGCAGTGGTGTTCGGACTGGTACCGCGATGATTACTACCGGTCTCTTGCCGGTAACGCTTTTATCAGAGACCCGCAAGGACCCGACACGAGTTTCGATCCGCTGGAGCCGGGTCAAAAGAAGAGAGTTTTGCGCGGCGGGTCGCACCTGTGCACAGACCAATACTGCGCGAGGTACATCGTCGGCTCCAGAGGCAAAGCTGAGGTGACCAGCAGCTCCTCGAACATCGGCTTTCGCTGTGCAAGGGACGATGCCGTCAGGTAGACGACACTGACGAAACATCTAAGAGCGAACCCGGTATACTGTGCAGTCACAGTGACATTTTTGAATGGTGGAACACAAGATGAATCAATCGGACCGCTCCTGCGATTGCCGGACAAGACCTGTCAACTCACCAAGAGGACTCGGCGTATTGTTGGCAACTGCGCTCCTCCTTCTGGCGAGCTGCATAACACAGCCTGCCCGTGCGGATCGCACGACGATTCCGGAGCCCCAACCAGAATTTACAGGCATCGCCAATCGTACGCTCGACGGCTCCATACCTCAGTGGCCAGCTCCCGTTCGCGCTCCGGAGGGTGCACCCAACGTTCTTCTGGTGTTAGTCGATGACGCAGGCTTCGGCAATCCATCTGCGTTCGGCGGATTGACAAACACGCCCAACCTCGAAAAGCTCGCCGCCGAAGGGCTCCGATACAACCGGTTTCACGTGACGGCCTTGTGCTCCCCTTCCCGAGCTGCCTTGCTCTCCGGGCGCAACCAGCACGCAGTCGGCTTCGGATCTGTCGCCGAATTCGCCGGTGGCTGGCCGGGCTACAATGCCCACTGGCCCGCCAGCGCAGCGTCCATTGCCAAGATACTACGGGGCAACGGCTATGCCACGGCGTGCTTCGGCAAATGGCACTTGACACCGGCAGGCTCGTTCGGCCCGGCCGGTCCGTTTGATCTGTGGCCGAACGCGCTCGGCTTTACATATTTCTGGGGATTTCTGGGTGGAGAGACAGACCAATTCTCTCCACTACTCTTTGAGAACAACACGATTCTCGGTCCACCGAGGGATAAGGGCTTTTACCTGAACACTGCGCTTGCAGACCACGCCATCGATTGGATAACCCAGCAGCGGTCGGTAGCTCCGGACCAACCGTTCTTCGTTTATTTCTCCACCGGTTCAAGCCACGCCCCACACCAGGTGCCGAAGGCATGGGCGGACAAGTACAAGGGCAAGTTCGATATGGGCTGGGACAAGTACCGCGAGGTTGTCTTCAAGCGCCAGAAGGAGCTGGGCGTCATTCCGCCGGATGCACGGCTGACGACACGCGATCAAGTTTTTCCCACATGGGATTCCTTGCCAGCTAATCAGAAGGCACTGTATGCCAGGCAAATGGAAGTCTACTCGGGCTACCAGGAAAACACAGACCATGAGATTGGTCGTGTCATCGATCACATCGAAAACCTTGGCCTCGCGGATAACACCGTCATTATCTGGATTTGGGGCGACAACGGCGCCAGCCTGGAAGGAACCGAAACCGGCACCTTCAATGAGATGACCACACTGAACGGCATTCCGCTGTCCCCGAACAAGCAACTGGAATTGATCAAACAATACGGCGGACTGGAAGCGTGGGGTGGACGCACAACGGAGCCGCACTATTCATGTGCCTGGGCCTGGGCCGGCAACGCACCTTTTCAATGGGGAAAACAGATCGCGTCTCACCTTGGCGGCACCCGTAATCCCATGGTGATACGGTGGCCGAAAGGCATCCAGGAAAAAGGCGGGCTGCGAACTCAGTTCACCCATTTGATCGACGTCGCCCCGACCATTTTAGAGATGGCTCATGTCCCTCCTCCCACCACCGTAGATGGCGTCACCCAGATGCCCATGCACGGCGTCAGTTTTGCGTATACATTTGCGGATCCCAAGGCGCAGGAACGGCACACCCAGCAGTACTTCGAAGTGTTCGGCAATCGCGCCATGTACAAGGACGGCTGGTGGCTCAGTTGCCGTATGCCGCGCATCCCTTGGAAAATGGACCCGGCCACACTGGAGCACTTTGCGCCTGGTTTATGGAATCCCGATAAAGACCCGGTAGAGCTGTACAACCTCACCACCGACTTTTCGCAAGCCAACAACGTGGCCGCCAAGAATCCTGAGAAGGTCCAAGAACTCCAACGTCTCTTCTGGGAGGACGCGAAGAAGTACCAGGTGCTGCCTCTTTTAGGAGGAATGGCCGTTTACTTCGGGCCCAAGTTTGCGCCGCCGCAATTTGCACGCACACACTTCGAATACCTGGCGGGGACTGAGAACATCCCGCCGACGGTATGCCCGCAAATCTTCAAGCGCTCCTACACGGTCTCAGCCGACCTCGACGTACCGGATTCCGGTGCCGAAGGTGTAATCATGGCCAACGCCGACTATCTTGGCGGCTATGCACTCTATGTCGAAGACAAGAAGCCGCGTTTCACGTACAGCTTCATGGGCATCAGAACTGACACCATCACCTCGTCTGAAGATCTACCTACCGGCAAAGTAAACCTGCGCTATGAATTTCTTTCGGACAAGCCAGGTGCGCCGGGCGCCGGCGGAACCAGCAAGTTGTTCATCAACGGCAAGCAAGTCGCCGAAGGTCGCATCGAGCAGACCATGTCCGTGTTGACCACATCCTACGCCGGGTTCGACATCGGCAAGGACAACGGTCTGCCCGTCAGCCGTACCTACGAGTCGAAGCTGCCGTTCGCCTTCACCGGCAAAATCAACAAAGTCACATTCGATCTGGGGAGTCTCTAGCCGGTCGTCATTCTACAAATCGCCGGCATCGAGCTCCTCTGATTTGTATCGCTCGGTAAGCGTTTCTAGAGTCGAGCGAAATCTCTTGTCACGCATGCGCTCCTGGGCCGCTGCACCTTTGTTGTCGCCGGGCATGTCCGGCAGCGGCTCCGGCTGGCCGGGTGAGAGGCGCACGACCAGATGCCCCTCATCGTCATATGCGAGTATGTTGGGCTCCAGATGTGTAACTCGCTCCAGGGTGCGCAGCTGCGCGTCGGTGAGCCGTTGTCCTCGCTCCAAGCCGAATTCGTCGTTGATGTTTTTCTCCAGAACTTCATCGAGCCGAACCAGCGCCTCTACGTGACTTGCTGCGGATGCCTGTGGTGCGCCTTCAGGCATCGCATAATCTTCAGCCGCTTCTTGCTTCCACCGGATCGAATTCAGCGCCAGCAATGCGTCAGGCAAGTAGTACTGATAATCGGTCGTCGGACTGACAAAATGAATCTCCTGAACCTGGCAGCCGTGATCGGCCGCATTGATAAAGATGGCGAAGCTGTCCTCCTTAAGGCGCTGCCAGTGACCATCGACTATCAGCACGCGCTTGCCGCACCAGTCGTACGTGCGGGCCCGCCGGCGCTCGAATACCTCCGGCAGGGCCGCGTCCCTGACTACCTCCTGCACGGACAACCACTCCGACTCATCAAGCTCGTGGGGCGGCTTGTCGAGGAGGGCTTCGAAACTCTCTCCAGAACGTTCCGACACCGGATGCCCTCGGTAATAGATATAGAGCCTCACATCCGGCTTCTCACATGGATGGAACTCTCGCAGAGTGAACAATTGCATGGGAAGGCGCTGCAACTCCTTCTCCACCCATTCGCCAGGGATGACAAAGTGTCCAATCTGACCGAACTCCGTTACTTCGATTGTCGGTGTCACAGCGAACTTCCTCGTTCTCTCTACCGGCGGGCCCCGCTGCGTTGCGGCAGCGGTCTGGTTGCATTGAACAGTTCGTCGACCGGGACAGCGTTGCGGCCGAAATGGTTGGAGGCCGAGCCCCACTGGTTCGAGAACTCGACGTACATGCGTCCATTGGCGTCCCGGAAGACATTCTGAATGTTTACGACGTGTATGCCGCCACTGCCGCCGGCATCGGCAGCATTAAGGAATCTATTGAAGGGTGGATGGCCGACATCGACCATGAGAATTCCAGGGAACTGGTTGTTGTCCTTCATCCACTGCAGTACGCGATCAAGATGTTGCGCCGACGCGACCTCGAGGGCTTTGCCGGGTGGCGCGGGCGTAAACCCGGGGCCGCGGATGACGAAGTTCATGTCGTTTCTGCCTGTGATCTTGTTGTGAATGTCGGTCAGCTCCCAGTCCGCAACGTGGGGATTGTCCGCCAGATCTCGAGCAGTAATAGAGCCGTCGGCATTAGCCTGGTACCGGACCAATCGCTCTCCTGTATCGCCCGGGCGGTTGGTCGGGTGCATCTCGTACATGACGAACTCGGTCTGGGGCACGTCGACGTCCAGAGACTTCGCATACTTGATGTTTACTGCGGTGTTCTGGAAGATCTGGCTGGCGTACGTGCGCTTGCCGTCCATTTTGATGTCGGTGTGCATTCCGGCGTCGAACGGTCTGCTCAAACTCAGCAGCGACTCGTCATCCGGCTTCAGTCCGCCTGGTACTCTTCCCAGATCCACCAGCGCACCGTCGACGGTGACGTACTTGCCGGTCGTAGCAACATCCGTAATAAGTCTAGCTGCTTCTGACGGCTGCCGGCTGAAGATCCTGTTCTCCACAGTCGTGACGTTGCAGGTGCCGTTGAAGCCCTGATCGATCGTCGCCGGGAAACCTGATTGCTGCAGAATCTGCTCGGCGAGGCGGATGCGTTCTGCAGCCGCAATCGGAGCTCCGTCTCCTGCCTGAATCAAGCGGTTCACGTGGTGCAAAGTCATCGCAACTTCTTGCTGGCTGAGCCCGGATTGTCGAGCTCTTTGCTCGAACCACTGCGTCAGATCCCTGAAACGCGCCCTCTGGGCCGGGTTGTGGAAGTGGTAGTCGGCGAGCGCATCCAGCTTGGCGCGCTCGATGTCGTATCTGGCACCTCTGTATTCGATTCTTCCGTTCGGATGCAGTATTTCCGTTGTGCCATCGAGCCGTTCCCGCCAGGGCGGACTGAGACCGTCGCCATACGTGAGGCTGCCGTCCGGCCCGACGTCGATGTCGCCCGCCCAGCGGCGTGGCGGTTGGCCTGGTTCGTTTATGAGCCAGCCCTCGCCGTCCCTGAATTCCAGCGACCGCCCGTTTGCGTAGTCGATTCTGGACAACCGGCCATCGGGCAAATACTGATAGCTTCTGTCTAGACCCGTTGCATCGCGGACCATCAGGATGTTGCCCGATTGATCCTCGATTCTGATCGAGCCTGCCCGGTCGCTTATCTGCACCAGGCCATCTGCCCTCTGCCAGACATCTTCTCCTGCGCGCTGGAACACAACCGACCCATCGGCCAGGCTCTGACCATGAATGGCGGAATGCTTGAGTTCCGGCCCGTACTGCGATCCGAGACGAACCTCGTCGCCTGGGTTTATAAAGGTCTGCTGGCCTTCCCTCAGCAACTCGAACCTGTCGCTACCGGCACGTCTTATGTAAGTCCCGTTGGAAGAATGATCCGTGTAAACCAGACGCCCACTCTCATCAAGTCCGAGCGTTCCGTGCTCCCTGGAAACGACGGAGCTCATCAGGTCGCCCGTGCCGTAACCCATATCGGGTCTGCCTACGGTAATCGCGTCGCCCGGCCTCAGATGCAACGGTCGGCCCCCGAAGTACACCTGCTGGTCGATACGCTGCACGGGCGCCTGCACGCTGGCATCGGGCGTACCCGCCAGCCTCAGCTGCGGTCCGTCCGGCGAACCGAGGCGAATCTCGTCATTTGGTCCGACCCTTGTCTCGCCTCTGTGGACCGGCTCGAATTCGGTTGAACCCTCTCGTTTGATCCAGGTGCCGTTGGTGGAGTGATCCGTCAAGATGAAGCTGCCTTGCTGCTCATCCCAGCGCAAGGTACCGTGGTTGGAGGAAACGCGCATATCTCCTACAGACGCGCCTTCGGTAACCGTGTGCTGGCGGCCGAAAGTTATTTGCCCATTTTCCAGGTTAACCTTGTGATTGCCGATAAGAACCTCGGTGTTCTCCGGGCTCTGAATGGGAATGCTGTCTGTGCGGCGAGCCTCAGCCAGGTCAAGCTCGGCCCTTTCTCTGATCATTGCCCTTCGGAACTCTCCGCCGGAAATAAACTCAGCAGAATCGAGTTCCTGACGGGGTCTGATGGTCAAGCCATTCTCAGGCATTATGACCTTGTGCCCATGTATGACGTCATGCACGCCATAGATTCTTCCGTTCCACAGATAGTACGTGTCACCATCGATTTCGAGCGTGCGGGCACCGGGGAACTTCTCTGCCAGCCTGTCGGCGAGCTGATCGGCTCGCACGACCTCGCTGCCCGGTCCCAGTGCCCCACGCACTCCTGGCTGACGGAGAATAACGTCACCGGTCACTGGATCGTATGCAGCCACCTCATATCGCGTGTTGCCGATGGCAATCTTGTCTCCTTGCAGAAGCCCATCGGGACGCTGGGTTGCTACACTGGCACGTGGTATACCCGCCTCGAGGTCGCCTCCAGCCCTGGCGCCAGGTACTTCGCTCCGCACAATGGCATCGCGCGGCAGGTCATCCGCGGTGGTATCAACGGCCGCCATCGCGCGCGCCTCCTGCGGCGCTTCAGCGTGGACCGACACATCACCACCGGCTGCTCTTTCCACCGGAACGCCGCCCGTACTGCCGCGCCCGGCTCGTTCGAGCGCCTCGGCACGAGATCTTCCTATGTCGCCGATGAGCCAGGCCTCCTGCTCATGTATTCCACTCATGTAATCGGCCAGGGCTTGCTTCCTGTAATTGTTGATCTCCTTGAGCCGCCCCCAGAGCTTCTGTTCGAGAACCTGGCCAGCATCGACGTCCGGCCACGGTACGTTCTCACCGGCCCCTCTGCGCTTAGCAACGTCTATCAAAGCCTGGACATCGGGTGGAACGGAATCCCCGAACAAATGTTTGGCGAGCGGTCCCGGATCATCCGCTAGCTTCTGAATCAGATCATGCGCTGCTTCCGGTCTGCCAGCGCGAAGAGCATCCAGTTCTCGTTTGGTGATTCGGAAGTGATTCCCGGCCTCACTAAATTCCTTGCCAAGATTCGGCGTATCTTTGAACGCTTTTGTAAGATCAACAGCCCTGGCGGTCTGTGCTGCATCCAGGGGTTCGCCATTACGTGCTTTGAGCACCGCGTCCATATGCTCGTCGGAGACGGGATAGCCCGTCCGCTCCTCATAGAGTTTCTTGAGGTGGGCAGCCTGCTCCTTGGTAGCTTGCTTTCCTATTCCTACTTCATCAGCAAGACTGCGCAGCACTAGGAAGTCCTGCTCGTTGTGGACCATCTCGTGATATATCAGTCCAATGAACTCGGAAGAACGTTGATTGTTTAGCAGGTCAGCAGCACGGACGCGGATTGTTCCATTGGCGTAGGCGGCACCGGCAGCACCGAGATCGTCGTACACTTTTACCTGGACTTTAGGAAGTCCGTGCTGAGCCGTGAAGGCATCAAAGGCATCCTGAAGCTGCTGGCCACGTTGCTTAAGCTCACCCTGGAGACTCTTGTTAGCCTTGGCAAATTCGTCTCTTCTAGCAAGCACTTCGTTAAGAATCTGGAGCTTTTCCGGATCATGCGCCAGATACTCCCGCATCACCTTGCTGTTGTCGGTGTCAATGGATGAACCAGGTGGCATCTTGCTGACCACTTCATCCTGATACCGCTTATATGCCTGGTGAAAAGCTTCTTTCTTGCCTGCCACATCAGCGGCAGCACCGCTGAGATCCTTTTGAAATTGTCCCTTAACGTCCAGGACTCGTCCGGCGAAGCTGTCCATCATCTCGCCGTCCATCATCTCGCCAATTCGATCGCCCAGCGAGTCGCGCAGCTCCTGACGTCTGGCCAGGCTCAGTCTGCCTGATTTCGTATCAGGAATCCACATCGCCTCGTCACCGACCGGCGGCGCCTCAGCAGCGGATGCTGGCGCATCGACCCGGTCGGGCGCGAAATCGCTGACGTCGCGCGGTGCTGCAGCAGGTTCCATCGAAATCTGATCGCCAGCGCGACCGGCCGGAACGGGGCTGAAATCATCGACGCCGAGGTCGCTCCAATCTGCCCAGTCTCCTGATTCACCACCGGCGGCGGCACGCTTGGCGGCGTTAGCCTGTTCCTTGGCGATTTGTCCGATGTACCAGCCCTCTTTCTCATGGACGCCTGACATGTAGTCGTCGTAAGCTTTGCGCCTGGCGTCGTTGATGTCGTTCATCCGTTGATGCAGCGCATCCTTATATACATCTGCGGCTTGCGCATCGACGAGCTCAGGATTTGTCTTCCATTTATCGAGAACTTCCTGAACATGCGCAGGCGGTGGATCACTGCCGAAGAGCTGCTTCCTTAGATTGCTCCCGTCCGGTGTTTCGGCAGCCAGCCTTTCGGTCAGGGACCGCCAGGCTTCTGGATTTTCAGGATCACTGAGCCGAGCCAGTTCCTTTTCTGCAGCGCCAAAGTCCTGTCCGAGTCGTGCGTAGTCTTCACCGAGCGGCTTGTTCTGCCTGAAGGCATCCATTAGGGACTCGGCTCTGGCTACATCGTAGGCATCGACCGGCCTTCCACTTTCTAACAGAGCTTTTCGGTTTTCCAGAACATTTCTGACCTGCTCGACAGACACATGGTCGCCGAGGTCATTGTATTGCTTCTGGATAGCCAGCACGTCGGCGTCGGTAAAATCACCGTTTCCGTGACCGAGCCGCCCCTTAGCAAAGTGATTGAGCACAAAATTCTGCTGCTCTCCGTGGGTCAGCTCATGATAGAGGTTCTCAATCAAATCCGATGATCGTCCGGACTGAAGAAGCTCGTGTCCTATAATGACCCTTCCGGAATCGAAGACAGCACCGGCCGGCGTGGCTCCCAGGCTCAGGTCGACCTCGAGCTTGACCGGCGGCAAGCCACGGTCTGCCATGAACTTGTTCATGGCAGCCTGCAACTCGTTCAGTCTGGGTTGCAGCTCTGGCTCCAAGTCTTTAAGCGCCCTGGCATATTTTTCCTGTGAACTTATAAATTCGTTGTAAATACTCAACTCTTTTGGATTATCGGCAAGCTTCCGGCGCACGACATCGGGATTCCCAAACTCGTCCGGTGTCACCTTGCCGGTCTCCAGAACGGCCTTTTCTGCTCTGGCGTAATCGAAATCCAGATCTCCCTTCAGTCTCTGAACGTTAGCCAGCGCGGTGTCATCCCACTTGTTGGTCAGGGGCAGCACCGAATCTACGAATGTGCCCACATTAGCTTCATCCGCGAATGGCGAGCGGACATCAGCTTTGATGGCGTCTACTTCCGCCTTACTCATCAAATTGATATCACGCTGGGCATGGAATAGCTCTGGCGTAGCCGGTCGCTCGCCTACTGCTGGCCTCTCCAGCTGGTTGAGCTCAGTACGTTTGGGCGGGACAGCATCGAGTACCGCGTCATCACCTGGTGCCTTCTGAGCTTCCATCGGTGCGGTATCTCGCGTCCCCTCACCACCCCTGCTCCTTGGAGCAGCGGGAGCCTCATCGACACGCGATGCCACCTGCCCCGTGTCTCCCCTGGACCCAACCAGAAATTCGTCGCCCATTCCCCGGTTGGAAGCGCTCTTTTGAGCCGCTTCGCCGATGACCCAAGCTTCTTGCTCGTGGGCAGCAGAGCGGTACTTCTGATAAACGCCAATTCCCTCCTGCTGAAGATCTGTGCTGCGCCTTTGCAAGATGCCGTCGAGAAATTCATCGCTGTTGGGCGGCAGTGCTTTGCCCTGACGATGATTGGCTATCATCTTCTTGACCTGCGGGGGCATATTGTCCCCAAACAAATGCTTAGCAAGCGTTCCGTTATCTTTCGAGAGCCGATCGATCAGATCTTTCGCTGCTGCCGGTCCCTTCGCGAGATTCCTTATTTCGCGCTCAACTACGCGGCTATCATCTCCGATACGCTTGGAGGCTGCGTTAACATCAGGTGTCTCACGGACCGACTGTGCAAGCTCAGCAGCGCGAGCCTTCTGCTCCACCGATAGTGGTGCGTCGTTCTTCATAGCCTCGGCAGCATGCTTGGGATCTAGGTCATTGCCCGTTTTCGCCTTGTATGCTTCTTGCACCCGTGCCATGTCGGTGGCAGATACCTCTTTGCCGATCTGCAACTCCTCTCGGATACTTCTGATGATCAGAGCGTCCTGCTCACTGTGAACGAACTCGTGATAGAGAGTGTCTGCAAGGTCCGCCCGATCCGCATTGGCCAGAACGTCGGAAGCACGTACTTTCAGCTCCCCACCGCCCATTTGATAGGCGCCCTTGCTGCCCGGAAGGAAGGTGTCATCAGGTGCCACCTTGACTTTCACCCTTGGCAGACCCTGCGCGTCCGCAACGTCGTCCATGACTTTCTGCAGAGCTTCCTGACGCTCCTTAATAGCCCTCTGATATACCTTCGTATCGTCGGCGTGCGCTTTTCGCAGCTTGACATAGTCGTCCAGAGCAGCAAGCTTCTGTTGGTCGCCTGCGAGATGCTTGCGCATGGCGTCCATGTTGTACAAGTCGTTGTCTGGGACCTTTCCTTTTAATGCCGCTACGACTTCCTGCTCATAACGATTGACCGCCTTAAGTACCGCCTCCTCACTCTCGGCAGCTTTTCGCGCCAGACCGCTCAGGTCCTTCCAACCGGCCGTGGCTTTGTCCAGAGCTTCCGTATATTTGTCGACATGAGTTGGCTTGAGAAGCTCGCTCCGTTCTGCCTTCATCCGGGCTTCAGGCAAATCAACGTCGCCGCGGCGCTCCATCGATTGCGGCCCTCGCTCAGCAGCGGCTCGTTCTGCTCTTGCGATTTCTTGCTCGCTGGCGGCGATCTTGGCGTGCTCATCAGGGGCCAGCCTGGTAGTGCCGTTGGGACCTTCGCCCATGTTCTTGTAAATGTTGCCATCGGAATCAACGTAATGGCTGGGACTGCCATCCGGGTTTTTGCCAACCGGCCTCATGTCGGCCTCTAGCCCATTTGGCGTTACATCTATCGCGTCTTCGACCTTTGGAGCGGGCGCATCCTTGGGACGGACAATAGCAAATTCGCCTTCCTTAGCGACTACATGTGGTGCGTGTACTATGCCCGCTAGGTCATCGCTCTTTCCTGCCAGAAGCTTGTACCCCTTGCCGGCGTATGAGAAGCCCTTGCCGACAATATTAAATGCTGTGGAGAATCCAATGGCACCGCCTGCGCCGAAGGCTCCGGACATAAGTCCGGTTTCGAGGACCATGGACATGTTCTCGGAGAAACTCTTGTTGGGATCCAAATTGAACAGGGCGCGCGTGACGCCACCGCCGGCGCCACCAATAAAGCCGACGCCGCCTTCGAGGACCTTGCCGCGGATCCAATTGCGAACTTCCGATTTGACTGCGCCTGCGAGCTGCTTCTCAAGAGACTCTGCAACGGCTTTCTCGATAACCTCCCTTTCTGCCTTTTCAAGGCCCTCAGCAGCGACCTTATTTATAACCTTGTCCATCGCCTCCTTGCTGATCTTACCGGTGCCGTCCACGAGGGCATGAGCAGCGAGGGTACGCATTTCCTTCTCGAGCAGCTCTTCTCCGCCTTCCTTGAGTAGACGTTTTCCACCCTCCTTGAGAGCGTATTTCCCTATCTGCTCGGTAGCCTCCCTAGCTGCGATAGTTGCAGCCTTTCGGCCCAGTCCGATTGCCTTGCCCAGTTTGGCCGGATCGACCATGCTAAGCGCGGTGTCGACCATGCCACCGACGAAATCGCCCGCATTGAATTCGTATCTTTCACCGATGATGGCCGCCTTTATGCCACTCTTAACGAAGCCGCCACCCACTATCATTAGAGCCCTGAGAGCCCAGCCTCCAGGGACGGCTATGGTGGCCACGCCGAGCACCACATCCGAGATCATATCGGCGCATTCCTCTTTGGCCGTAATGAACATCTCGGTGTACTCTTCGGCATTCTTCGCAAGAGCTTGCAACTGCGGGTCATCGACCGGCAGTTCTCTTCCCTGCATAGCTTCCTTGGTTATCAGCGCCTGCATCTGGATTGTGGAATCTACGGCGAGATCGCCTGCCCCAGACCAAAGGGCTCCCGTGATATCGGCGCCAACCCCACTGTTCTCCTTCTCCGCCATTTCCGTGGTTTGGAACAGAAGCTCCCTGGCAGTGTCCGGATTGTCACGAACCAGACGCTGCATCTGCCTTTCGTCTTTGCCGTCAAGCTTACCGTTCAGATCCTCTTCAACGCCTTCATGATACTTGTGCGCATATGCAGCCTTGAAGGCATCTTCGTGCGCGGCGCTTCTATTCATTTCGCGCAGAGTGGCAAACATCTGCTCTTTGTCGCCCTGCATACCGATTCTGTATGCCCTGACTTCATCTTCTGGAAGCACTGGCCCGAATTCGAGCACTCGCATGGCTACACGCTGGTCCTGCTCGCTCAATCCACCGAGCACTTGCTGCCTGTATGTCTCGTCTGTCTTGATCCTTTCAAGGACCTGCTGGCGTTCGTCCGGCTGCGCATTGGCAAGTGCGCTACTGACCTCTGGTGGTACGAGCGTGGATTGCTTGATAATCGTCTCCACCAACTCCCGCTGATCTGCGGGTAAATGGCCCAAAACTTGCTCGCGGTAGTCTGCATCGGTAGCAAGACGGCGGCGCTCCTCAATCGACGCTGCATCGTTGGCCATCACCAGTGCCTGGACGTCTTTATAGACGTCCTCTTTATTGCCCTTCTCTTTGTCGAGCTGGAGTGTTTCCTCAAGGGTCAGCCTGCCATTTTCAAGCAGCGGCTTGGCCCATTTCTCATACTCGTCAGGTTCCAGCGCGCTATGGAGCGCTTTATCAAGACGCTCAGCCAGGGCTTTGTCTGCCTCGGTCTGCGGATTGTTAATGCGTTCGAGCAGAGGAGGAGGCTCTATTGGTTTACCTTCCCGTTTGAGTTGCTCAACCCGTTCGTTATCCTTGCGCAGTTCCTCCTCGACAAGGCGTATTACCTTGGGTTCGCTTGTCTCTCCTTTACCTGCTTCGATGTTGATCTGATCTATGTAATCTCCAACGGGATATCCGCCCTTAGACACGCTGTCCAGCATGCGCATGGCGGCTTCCTCTTGCGGGCCATCCAAAAGCAGTTTGACTCTCTCATCAACCTGCGCTTTGAATTTACGTCCTTCCTCACTGTCCTCGCGATAAAGCTTCTGATCCGCAAGGCTCATTTGTGAGATGCCTTCAACAATTTTCTCGCGGTCGCCGGTGGTGACCGGTCGCATGACATCCCAGTGCACGACTCCGTCCGCGAGCACGACAGGTGTTTGATCAAGCTTCAGCACGTCTTTCATCTGCTTGCCTTCGACGTACTGGGCGTCGGAAGGCTTTTCTATCAGCAACCTTTTCTCGAATCCCTCAAGGAAGATTTTCTGAGAATGAGGACTGAGCAGATCGAGGTTATTCTCTCTGATGTACTTTTCTTTGCCGCCTGGCGCTCTGATTTCTTCCCAGGTCATCCCTTTGTAGTTTGGCGGTGCGCTCTTCCTGTCAAGGGGAATATTGTCGAGATCACTGACTGCCTGGTGTGCGCCGCCAGAGTAGACACTATGGTCTCTCCATGTCCGGGCTTCAGTACCGTCAGCAGGCCCGTCGATGGCCGAGTTCTGGCGCCGGAACACCTCGTAATCTCTCTTCTGCTCTTCCGTTAACTGATCCGTATCGAAGTCGGGTATGTCGACGATAAAGTTGAGCGGAACGCCCTCACCGTATCTGCGTGCGTTAACGATCGCAAGCTGTTCGGGCGTCAGTTTGTCCAGGTACATCTCTTTGTAGATACGAGCGCCGCGGTTGTACTGATCTCGCTCGTCCTTCGGCATCGTATCGCAGGCCTTTTCGATCGCCGCTTCATCGTCGTTGGCTTTGTCGTTTTTGGAGATTTTCCGGGCAGTGGAAAGTCGCCCATATTTGACATATTCCTCGGCATCCCCTTCATCTCCGTTATCCAGGAAATAGGGATCAGTGTCGGGGAACTTCTCTGCGAATGCTTTGCGCGCGCTCTCCGGCATTGCGGCCATGGTGCTCTTGAACAATTTTATGTCGCCCACAGCGCCGTAGGGCCCATCAATAGAAAGCCCATGCTCACCTTCCCTGGCATGCAACGCACACTCGGCGATTTTTACCCATTCTTCGTCGGTCCGATTAGTGCCGTTCTCGTAAATGATGGGTTTACCATCAGGACCAACACGATCGCTGCTTTCAAGGATGAGCAGGAGCGCTTCCTTTGCCTTGTCCGTGAGTCCATCATCATTCTTGATGGCATCGCGCAAACTCTCCCCGTATCGCTGCTCAAAGTCTTTCTCTGCTGCGATAAGCTGATCGGGAGGCAATGTGCTGATGCGCTCCATAGCGTATGCGGCATTGTTGTCAGTGAGAGCCTCGTGAATATTTGCAGATTCGACATCGGAGCCGATCCTCAGATAATTCAGACCTCTCTCCAGCTCGCCCGCATCTTCCTCTAATTCGCTGATCATGCGTCTTTCGAGGCTGTCACCGGTCAGCTCGCGGTAATACTCGATGATCGCTGCGCGCTCTGCTGCTGTCTTGTTTTCCAGAATCCTATAAATCGCTTCTTCATCGGTTCCGTCAGCCAATTCCATGGCGCGCCAGAGTCCCTCGGCGTCTTCGCGCAATTCGGCGCGTCTCTCTGGAGGAATTCGGCTTATGTGGCTATATGGCGGTCGGTCGAGAATTCTCTGCAAAGAATCGCCATAGAATGGCACTTCCTTTGCGCGTTCATAGATATCCTCGCCGTAGGTTTCTTTGTAGTACCGTTTCAGTGCCTCCAGCTCTGCTGGGGTCAGATCCTGGAGGGCCTGTTCCGCCGGGTGATCGCCACGCTTTGGCCTTTGATTAGCCCACATGATACTGAGGCGCTTGTTCTCTTTGTCAGTAGTCGCCTCATGAAACTCCTTGGCTTTCTCTGCAATCTTGGCCTGATCTACCTTCTTGACCTCGTTTTCAAGGTTATCTCTGGCGGCCTTTGCTTCACTCGCTTCTCGGGCATATGCATCGAGTGACCCGAGAGGAACAGCCGAGTTCTTGTTCAAATATGCTTCGAGCGTCATTCCATAACGTTCTTCAAAGAGAACGTTCATGGCATAAAGTTCTTCCTTCGTCTTGCCTTCGAAAATTTCGTGGAGCTTGTTCGGATCGAGCTGAGGCGGGTACGTATCCGGTAATTTCTTGCTTGCATTCATGTCGGGCAAGTCTTTGATGAGCTCGTTGGCCTCACGCATTTTCGCCCGGTCGACGCCTTCCGGAATCTTCACCAGATCGGCATCAGTGCGCTTCAGAATTTCCAGAGCCTTGCTGAGCTCGGGCTCTTCCATCTCGGCGCGCATGTACTCTTCTATGCTCTTTCCATACTTCTTCTGGAATGCCGCATCGAGTGTGGCCTTTTCTGCCTCCGTTTTTCCGGCAAGAACCTCTCTGATATCTTCAAGATCCCCACCCATGAAGTCAATGTTGTGCTCAAGCTTCCAGGCTTCAGCCGATACTTTTGCAGCGTCTTTCTCCGCCTTCCATTCGTTTGCCTGGGCGACTCTTTCGTCAAAGCTCATGTTGCTTGGGCCGTATCTGAATTTGTCGTCCAGGCTTATACCGTACTCGTCGAGGTATAGAGCCTTCATGGCCTCGAGCTGCTCGGGAGTCTTCCCGGCCAGGAGCTTATTCATAGCAGTCCTGTCATAACCAGGCAGATCTATTGTCTCAGCTATCTCCTTGTTGACCTTTAGAATTTCATCCCGGTTAACGCCTTCAGGAACTTTCGGGATATCGCTGTCTTTGCGATTGAGGAAGTGCTTCTGCTTTTGCAGCTCCAATCCATCCGCGCGATCTTCGAGAGCTGCTTCTAGGTCTTTCCCGGTCAGTTGCTTATATCTCGCTTTAACGGCTTGTGCTTCTGCTTCCGAAAGGTCCTTAAGTATTTTTGTGACTTTCTCCTCATCACCAAAAGGATTAAGCAGTTCAACTGCCAGCTCCTTGGTCTTCTCGACTACCCTCGCCTCACTGACCCGTTTTTCAGGCGGCGTACCTAATTTGTCGAAGGCCTGTGCAATCTCTCTGTTGCCGGGGAATTTTTCACGCAGATCGTCTTCCAGCTCGGTGCCGTGCGTTTTCTTGTACATCTCCTTGATGGCGGCAATTTCGCCTTCGGTCCTTCCGTTCAAGGACTGGATAACTTTTGCTGCATCGGGCTTCTCTGCCTTCACAGCAGCAGTTATGGTCACGAAGAACGGACCGGCCGTGGCAGCATCCATGGCCTTTTGGTCCTCCGCAGTCATTACCTTGTCGGAGGTAGCCGCTGTTCTTTCCAGAGATCCAGTGGCACCACCTGTGGAGGCGCTCGCGTCGCCTACACGTGTTGTTTCTCCGTTGCGATTGAAGACCAGCGCACCGCCATCGGCACGTTTGAAATGCAGGTTTCCATCCGCATCTACAGTGAATTCGCCCTTCCACTGAGCGCCGGTGTCGGCGTTTTTCCAGACTACGGTTCCATCTTTGCCGACTGTTTTCTCCCAATGTCCCAGGCGCCCATCTATCTGGTCCAGCTCTCCCTTCTCGTTGTAATGAAACTTGCGCGTGTGCCCATCGGCTGCGGTTGCCTCCGTGACCTTGCCACCAGCAATGACAACTTTCGAGTTATCGGAATAAGTCTTAGTCTCGCTTCCATCGGCATTCTTGCTGACCTTTACATCTGCTTTAGCGTCCGCCGGAACGGAAGCGGCGTCCATTTTTGCAACGGTTTCCTCAGCCGCTTTCCGCGCCGCCTCTACATCCCCAGTCTTATCTGCTGCTTTAGGCTCTCTCTGCGATGCATCCTTTAGCAACTGCAGAGCTTTTTGCAGTTCCGCTCCGGACAGCTCGTCCTTCAACATCTCTTCGATGCCACGTCCGTTGGTTATCTTCTTGAATGCCGCATCCAGAGCCTCCAGTTCAGCCTTGGTCTTGCCCTGCAAAATCTTGTACACGGCATCTTCATCAGTGCCGACCTTGTCCCAGGTGGCCGCATAAAGGTCCTTGGCCAACGCTTCCATCGCACCCGTATCTACGGCTTTCGCGGGAGCCTCAGCAGGCTTGGCGGGAGCATCGCCCGGCTTCGCTGGTGCCTCGCCCGGCTTCGCTGGTGCCTCGCCCGGCTTCGCTGGCGCCTCGCCCGGCTTCGCTGGCGCCTCACCTGGCTTCGCCGGCGCCGCAGCATCTGCAGGGGCAGCGAACTTCGCCAGCGCCTCCACCGGCACTCGCTCAGTCTTCCCTTCTCGCGTAAATAGGAAGGCAGTCTTGCTACCGTGCGGCGTGAAGGTCAGATTGCCGTCAGCATCTACGTTGAACGTTCCTTTCCAAACCTTGCCTTTCTCGTTAACCCAGGCTTCTTTGCCGTCCACGACCGTCCGCTTCCACGTATGCCCCGTGAAAGTCGACGTCACTTCCGACAATTCACCCTTCTCGTTGTACTTGAATTCCCTGCCTTTCCCGTCGGCGGCTGTAGCCTCGACCACTTTGCCCTGGACCGTTTCTACTCGCGAATGATCCGGGAACTCCCTGGCCTGTGGCAGTTGCTTCTCAATCTCGCCGGACGTACCGGGCGGCATCTTATCCTTCAGATCGTCCGCCAGATCGATGCCGTACCTGTCCTTATACAGGGCCACTACCGCCTTCACCTGGTCCGGTGTCATTTTGGCCAGCTCTTTGGCAATCTCTGGGCCGGCTCCCGCTTTACCAGCGAGGTCGTGGATCTTTTCGGCAGCCTTTACCGCAGCAGCGCGATCCACTCCTTCCGGTATCGGCACCAGGTCCGCGTCCTTGTGCCTCAGCAGCTCCAGCGCCTTGCCAAGCTCGGCCCCGTCGAGCTCCTTTCTCAGTTGCTCTTCTAAGTCGAGTCCCACCCTCTTGAAGGCTTCCTGAATTGCCTTTATCTCCGCCTCCGACTTCCCATACAGTGCCTTCTGCACTTCCTCCAGAGTCACTCTGTGGAACGGGTTGAGCGTCTTGGCCGCCAGGTCGCTGGCTGTCTCAATGGCGGCCTTCTGTTGCTCCGGCGTCAGAGGCTTCGTCTCAGCCGGAGCCTCTGCTGCTGTCTCCTTCGGCAGCAGCTTGGCTATCTGATCAAATTCCTCCGCCGAAAGCTGATCCTTCAGATGATCAGCCAGGTCGATGCCGTACATGTCCTTGTACAGGTCCCGGACGGCCTTCAGCTCATCCGGCTTCAAGCCCTTGAGCACCCCGGCCACCATCGGACCGCCCATCCAGCCGTCGGCTAGCCCGTGAATCAGCTCGGCCGCCTTGGTGGCTGCTTCGCGATTCACTCCTTCCGGTATTGGTACAACGTCCGCGTCTTTGTGCCGCAACATCTCGAGTGCCTTGGCCAGCTCGACCCCATCCAGCTCTTTCCTGAGGTGCTCCTCGAGGTCCAGTCCAACCCTCTTGAAGGCCGCCTGAATTTCCCTTAGCTCAGCCTCCGACTTGCCGTACAGCGCCTCCTGCACATCCTCTAAAGTGACCTTGTGAAACGGGTTCAGCATCTTCGCCGCCAGACCGCTGGCCGCTTCAATGGCATCCTTCTGTTGCTCCGGCGTCAGCGGCTTCTCCGCTGCTTTGGCATCGCCTGCCGGTGCGGGCTTCTCGGCTGCCTTTGCATCCGCCGCTGCGGCAGGCTTCTCCGCTGCCTTCGCATCAGCCGCTGCGGCAGGCTTCTCGGCTGCCTTCGCATCCGCCGCTGCGGCGGGCTTCTCGGCTGCCTTCGCATCTGCCGCTGCGGCAGGCTTCTCTGCTGCCTTCGCATCTGCCGGTCCAGCAGCTTTCGCCACAGCTTCAGCGGGCACCCGATGCATCTTCCCATCTCGCGTGAACAAGAAGGCAGTCGTGCCACCATGCGGCGTGAAGCTCAGATTGCCGTCAGCATCTACGTTGAACGTCCCCTTCCAGACCTTCCCTTTCTCGTTGACCCAGGCTTCTTTTCCATCCACAACCGTCCGCTTCCACGTGTGCCCCGTGAAAGTCGACGTCACTTCCGACAATTCGCCTTTCTCGTTGTATTTGAATTCCCTGCGGTTGAAGACGACTTCGCCTTTCTCTTCAACAGCGACTTCCGCCACCGTGACTTTCCCTTGCACCACCTCCACCGAACCGTCAGGATATTCCTTGGTCTGCGGCAGCAGCTTCCCTATCTCGCCAAATGTGCCAGCCGGCAGCCTGTCCTTCAAATCGTCCGCCAGATCGATGCCGTACTTGTCCTTGTACAATGCTACGAGCGCCTGTATCTCTTCCGGCTTCATCTTCGCCAGATCCCGCGCGATCTCGACGTTTGCTCCCGGTTCTCCAAGCTTGTCGTGAATCTTGTCGGCAACCTTGGTTACTGCCACCCGATCCACGCCCTCTGGCAGCCACACTGCATCCGCATCCTTGCGCCGCAGCAGCTCCAGGGCTTTACCCAGCTCGGCGCCATCCAGATGCTCTCTCAACGTCTCCTCTAAATCCACTCCGACACTCTTGCACGCATCTTTTATCGCCTTAATTTCGGCCTCCGACTTCCCGTGCAGAGCCTTTTGCACATCCTCCAGATTCAGCCCCAACCAGGGATTCATCGATTTGGCAACGAGGGACCCTGCCACATCGAACGCTGCTTTCTGTTGATCCGGCGTCAGAGGCTTCGTCTCAGCCGGAGCCTCTGCTGCTGTCTCCTTCGGCAACATCTTCGATATTGCCTCAAACGCGCTGGCTGATAGCTGGTCTTTCAAATAGTCCGCCAGCTCAATGCCGTACATGCTCTTGAAGAGATCGTTGACGGCCTTGATCTGGTCGGGGTTCAGCGCCTTGAGAGTTCCCTCTATCATGGCTCCGCCCAGCTCAACCCCTGCCAGTGAATGAACGACTTCAGCGACCTTGGTTGCGTGCGTCCGGTCTACTCCGTCTGGAATAGACACGACGTCGGCATCCGTGTGCCGTAACATCTCGAGTGCCGTGGCCAGGTCCACCCCGTCCAGCTCTTTCCTGAGGTGCTCCTCGAGGTCCAGTCCAACCCTCTTGAAGGCTGCCTGAATTTCCCTTAGCTCAGCCTCCGACTTGCCGTAGAGCGCCTCCTGCACATCCTCTAAAGTGACCTTGTGAAACGGGTTCAGCATCTTGACCGCCAGGTCGCTGGCCGCCTCAATAGCGGCCTTCTGTTGGTCAGGCGTTAACGGCGCCTCCGCTGGTTTGGCATCGCCTGCCGGTGCGGGCTTCTCCGCTACCTTCGCCTCTGCTGGTGCGGCAGGCTTATCACCCTCACCGACTTTCTCCACGACCGCCTGGCCGATTTCAACATCTACCTTGCCTTTCTCCTCCCCTACCTTCTCCACGACGGCTGGGCCGATTTCAATGTCTACCTTGCCTTTCTCCTCCCCCACTCCCTCGACGACCGCCGGGCCGATCTCGATGTCCATACTAGGAGGCTTAATGGCTCGCCCCTCAGGGGAATCGGCGGGGACATCCCTGCCGTCCCTGGTGAAGATCCACCCCTGCCCCTCACGGGGAACAAAGTGCAGGTTGCCGTCGGAATCGACGCTGAACTCACCTTTCCAGACATGCCCCCTGTCGCTGGTCCACGTGGAATTGCCCTGGTCGTCCACCATCGAACGCGTCCACGTGCCCAGGCGTCCCTTGATCTGCGAAAGCTCCTCTCCCTGATACTGGAAGCTACGCCGCTCTCCATTGGCATCGACGACTTCCTTGACCCGCCCGTCAGCACCAACCTCCACGCGAGTTTTGTCCGGGTATTCCTTGCTCTGGCTGCCGTCGGCATGATCGGTCAGCTTCACCCCGTGAAGGAGATCGAGCGCCCTGGTAAGCTCTGCCCCCGAAAGCTCATCTTTGAGGATATCCTCGAGGCTGCACCCGTAGCGCTCCTTGAACAGAAGGTCCATCGCCTTCAGCTCATCAGGCGTCTTGCCCTCCAGAACCTTGAATATGGCCTTTTCGTCTGTCCCCCACCCCTCCGGAGTCTCGCCAAAGGTTTCATCGCGCCGCGTAGCCTTGTATAGCTCCTCATTGGCGGCTTCCAGCTTCGGGCGATCCACGCCCTCCGGCAGCTTCACCACGTCCGTATCCTTGTGGCTGAGGAAGTAGAGTGCCCTCTGCAGCTCCAACCCGTCCATTTCATCCCTGAGGACTTGCTCGATGCTAAAGCCCTGGTCGGACCTCTTGCGGAACTCCGCGTCGAGCGCTTTCAACTCCGCCTCGCTCTTGCCGGCAAGGATTCTGTAGATGGCCTCCTCGTCTGTTCCAACCATGCCTTCCGTGGCCTGGTACAGATCGTCAGCAGCCTTTTTCATCGCCTCGGCGTCCACCGGCTTGGGCGGTTGCTCCGGTGGTGCCTCGGCACGCTTGGGCGGCAAATCGCCCGGCTTGGCGGGCGCTTCCGGGCGCTTCTCCGCTGCATCTTGTGGTTTAGCCGGTGCCTCGACCGGCCTGGCATGCCCCTCGGCACGCCTTGCTCCGGCAATCAAGGCGAGAGCCTTGCCAAAATTCTCGCTGGAGTCGACTTCGTTTTGTTGCTTTGCCCAGCCCTGCGCCTTCTTTATGTCGTCCTCGAGCTTACGTCCAGTCTCCTTCTCGTAGATATCGGCTATAGCCTTTATCTCGGCCTTCGACTTGCCTTCCAAGGCCTTCAGCACGACGCCGCCGTCCGCTTCGACCAGCGACAGCTCCTCGACAATCGCCCTGGCTGCCTTGCGTGCCGGCTCCCGATCGCCTTGCTTGTCGCCGGTGCGCGTTCCTTGCAGAATATCGAGGGCTTTACCGAAATCTTTGCTGGAATCAACTTCGTTTTGTTTTTGGGCCCAACCCTGGGCCTTCTTTATGTCGTCCGCCAGCTTGCGTCCGGTCTGCTCCTCATAAGCGTCGCTAATCGCCTTGACCTCTGCCTTCGACTTGCCTTGCAAAGCTTTCAAGACGACCGATCCATCAGCGTCCACAAGGGAAAGCTCATCCACTATAGTCTTGACAGCCCTGGTGGTCGCGTCGCGAGGAGAACCCTTGACGTCCGCTTTGACGTCGCCGCGGGACAGATCCTGATCAAGCACCTCGGCTGCCTTTCGGCCTGTGCGATCGCCGCGATGCTCCTCGCCGTCCGGCAACCCGCGCAAAAGTTCCAGAGCCTGCTTCAGTTTAGGTCCGTCCAGCTCCCTTTTCAGATCGTCCTCAAGGCGGTGCCCGGTTCTCTCCTTGTATTGCGCGCTGATCTCGCGCAGCTCTGCCTGAGACTTCCCCCGCAGGGCATCCAGAACCAC
>DATNRD010000700.1:0-2875 GCA_036703665.1 Candidatus Obscuribacterales bacterium | reverse complement strand
CGGACGGATTGCGACTCCCGCCGGCAGCTTGCCAGGGGGCTCAGTAGCCACTCTGGTCGGTTGGCTCCGCGATTCGCTCAGTGGCATAGGCGTTCAGCTCTCCAGCCGGACAATTGTACCCCATTGTCCGGTCCGATTAGTTCCCAGGCTGACATGGAATGACGGCCGTCGATGATACATGGAAGGTGACAGGCGTGCCGTCCGTGACTCCGGTAAGTGCGGCTGCTGGTTACCTTTTGGTATCCGCCCTGGGGATGATAACGAAGTCGCCAGCCTTGCGAGACACTGTCCATGACTGGGCTTAACACGGATTGCACGCGCACTATGAAGACGATCATCGAGCCTTTCCGCACGAAAATGGTGGAGCCGATAAGGTTCACGACGAAGGGCGAGCGACAGCAAATATTGCAGAAAGCTGGTTTCAACCTCTTCCAGATCAAGGCGGAGGACGTGATAATCGACCTGCTGACCGACAGCGGCACATCGGCAATGTCGTCCCAGCAATGGGGGGCGATGATGCGCGGCGACGAGTCCTATGCCCGGTGCGCCAGCTTCTATCGCTTCCGGGAGAAGGTGTGGCAGACATTCGGATTCCCGGAAGTTATCCCTGTTCACCAGGGACGGGCCGCGGAGCGACTGCTGTTCAGCTGTCTGGTCGAGCCGGGCGACATCGTCCCGAGCAATACGCATTTCGACACGACGCGGGCGAACCTGGCGGCGCTGGCTGCCCAGCCGGTCGACCTGCCGGCACCGGAGTCGAAGGATTTGCAGTCAGGCTATCCCTTCAAAGGCAATGTCGACCTCCGGGCGCTTGAAGAGCTGCTCGGGTCGAACGCCGGCGGCGCGAGTGGTCATTCAGACAGAGCGCTACCTGAACCGGACCATCGAGTTTATCGAGGGCAGCTCTCAACTGGACAAGCAGAGCATGATTTATGGCTATGTCTTGCTGGTTAAGGTTCTCTTTCTTGCTGAGCAAGGACGGCTTGACGAAGCCGAGGAGTTGTATCCGCAAGCAATGCAGATCGTTGCCATGACGAGGGGGCGACAGCACCCAAGGGTGGAGGAAGCCATGAGCATCTTCAAAGAGTTGGAGTCCGCCGACCAGGAGTCAGGCACCGATCGAACGAGGAAGATTGAGACGGCAAGAGACTCCAGCCGTCATGGCATACTCTAGGTTGATGCGCTATCAGTATCTTGGGTGGGAGCCAATGACCTGGAGCTTCTGGAAGATTAGATCGTAGGAATCAACCCAACGACGTAGGCGCGCTTGCAAAAAAGGGTTCTAAACTATACGTATTGAATCACTTCATAGCTTACGTGATGTTGCCTGGCATAAGCACAAGAGGACAGGTCCTCACGAGGGAGGTTAGGGCATGGTTGCAATTTCTGGGGAACGCAAGTCGGCATCCGATTTCTTGAGTCCGTTCGGAATTGCGCGCTCGACTGTGCCGGGCGAGCCCCTCAACGAAGAGGAGCTGAAAGGTATTCATGCCTTTTGGCGGGCCTGTTGTTATCTTGCAGCCGGCATGATTTACCTGCACGAAAACCCGCTCTTGAGGGAGCCATTGAAGACCGATCACGTTAAGAACCGTTTGCTCGGCCACTGGGGAACCAGTCCCGGCCTGAGTTTTGTCTACACGCACTTGAATCGCGTGATAAACAAGTATGACCTTGACATGATTTACATCGCCGGCCCCGGCCACGGTGCTCCGGGAGTGCTTGCGCCAGTGTATCTGGAAGGTACGTACTCGGAGATTTACCCGGAGAAAAGCGAGGATGAAGAAGGCATGGCTGCTTTTTTTAAGCAGTTCTCCTTCCCTGGTGGAATAGGAAGCCACTGCACGCCGGAAACGCCGGGCTCGATTCACGAAGGCGGCGAACTCGGCTACAGCGTTTCTCATGCCTATGGGTCGGTGTTGGACAATCCGGACCTTGTCACCGCCGTGGTCGTCGGTGACGGCGAAGCAGAGACGGGACCTCTTGCCACATCGTGGCATTCCAACAAATTCATCAATCCGAGGCGCGATGGTGCTGTGCTGCCGATTCTTCACCTCAACGGCTACAAGATAAACAATCCTACGATTCTCGCACGCATTAGTCGCGACGAGCTTGAAAGCCTTTTCCGCGGCTACGGCTACACCCCGTACTTCGTGGAGGGAAGCGACTTCAACAGCATGCACCAGGCAATGGCCGCAACACTGGACAGATGCATCAGTGACATTCGCCAGATCCAGAAGGACGCGCGAAAGGACGGCCTCACTGCCAGACCATGCTGGCCGATGGTCATTCTGCGCACTCCTAAGGGGTGGACCGGTCCGAAGGAGATCGGAGGGCACATGGTCGAGGGATCCTGGCGCTCTCACCAGGTGCCCTTGCCAAACGTGAAAAGCGATCCGAAGCAGTTGGAGATGCTCGAATCGTGGCTGAAGAGCTACAAGCCGGAGGAGCTTTTCGACGCAAAGGGACGCCTGCGTCCGGAGCTCAGGAAGCTTGCTCCGCAAGGCACCAGGCGAATGAGCGCCAATCCGAACGCCAACGCCGGAGTGATTCACAAGCCTCTGCGGATGCCGGAGTTCGAAAGGTACGCGGTCGAGGTTCCGCGACCGGGAGAGACCGAGGCAGAGAACACCAGGCCGACCGGCGCTTTCCTGCGTGACGTCATGAAGGCGAACCCGGGCAATTTCAGAGTATTTGGACCCGACGAGACAACCTCGAACAAGTTGGATGATGTCTATGCCGCCAGCAAGAAGTTATGGCTGGCCCAGTATCTGCCTGAGGATGCCGATGGCGGCGAACTGTCCACTGACGGACGGGTGATGGAAATGCTCAGCGAGCACACCCTTGAAGGCTGGCTCGAGGGATATTTGCTTACCGG
>DATNRD010000699.1:0-9784 GCA_036703665.1 Candidatus Obscuribacterales bacterium | reverse complement strand
TCGCTGGAGGCGCCGGCGTGCAGGAGTGAATTTAAGGTCGCGACCAGGTCGTTCTCCGCTGGGCCAGCAACCGGCACGGAAGATGGCACCGGCTGTGGACTTGAGGTTATGAGGTGGCCGTACTTGTTTGCCATGTCCCGGAGCGCAGAGATCTCCTGGGCAGGCGCATCCAGGGCGGCCTCAATGGCTGCCCACTTGTCGGCCGTAAGCCGATGTTTGGTCTGATCTAGGATCATTTCGGTGGCCATCTGGTAGGTAGCTGCCAGGATGAACTCGGTCATGGTGACGCCCTTAAGCTCAGCCGCCCGTGCAATTATCTTCTTCTGGTGAGCGGTCACCCGAAAGTGCAGTCTTTCTTCTTTCTGTGGACGCGGCATAGGTATCACCTCTTGTCTGCCCTGTGTGGCTAGGTTCCCCAAATTCTGAGTGCATATTGTACATACGTCTAGGGTAGAATTCCCACCCTTCCATTAATTAGCTTATCAGTGCGTGCGTACATAGTGCATACACCAGATGAGTGGTTTTTTAGACGCTAAGAAGATTAATTCCGTTCCTCCGCCCAGTCTAGACCGGCCCAAGGGTCTCCAGAGTCTTCTTTACGTCCTTGATGAGAACGAACATGCTCAGGTCGTCGTAACGCTTGAAACCAAACTTCTCATAGAAGTGCACTACATCGGCTTTCAGTGCATCTACTACCACCATTCTCAGACCGGCCATGTCCGACGCGGTTGCTGCTTGCTGGAGGGCATGGAGAACAAGGACTGCCCCCAGGCCCTGCCCCTTGTAGTTGTTGTCCACGGCCAGCCTGGCGATCTTCAGGTAAGGGACTGGATAGGGATGTACGGCCCCGGCAGCCTTTCTCGGCGCCTGAGCCTGTTCGATGTCGCCGAATACAGAGCTGTAGTAGCCGATGATTCTCTCTCTGTGTGGGATTACCCAGGTTACGGTGCCAGTTGCCTTACGTGCCTGTAGGGCTCGATTCTTCAGGTAGTCATTCAGCGACTCCTCACCGCAAAGGTGGATGTGTCGTCGTTCTCGTTTAGGTGACGAATGGTCCAAGACACTCCGGACACCCCGAATTGCCCCACTGACAGGATTTCCATCGCCTATATTTTAGTGAGTCTAGTTTTCACGGGGAGTAAGGGTGCTTGCGCCGATGCAGCCTGTAGTGGTCTTAGCCGCGTGCTGCTGCGATAGCAGCAAGCAGTTTGTCCCGGAACTCACCAGGGCGATCTACTTTTCGCAATGGTTTGTTACTGCGCTTGATCTGGCGGAGGAAGCGAATCTGGTCGCCTTCCATGGGATGAACGGAGGGGTCGCCGTTTTTAAGGCGATTTACGTGCAAGCGTCCGGGGCTCAAATCCACTTGGTCCCAGCGGAGGTCGACGAGCTCGACGAGCTCGCCGGCGCGCAGGGCGTGGCGGTACATCATGGTTATGTGCAGCCAGTCGCGCAGGCCGTGGCGGCCGGTGGTGCGGGCGGCTTCCTTGAGGCGGCGGACCTCAGCCGAGGTCAGGTACTGCGGGAGCGGACGTCTTCGTTGCGGGGTTTGGGCGGGGGGCCGAAGGCTTTATTATCGGACTTTGCCGAAAACGGTGTTTGGCGTTTGCGTGGTGGCATATGGCGGATTCCCGGTCTGCAGGGACCAGGAGATCACAACATTGCCGACAAGGGGCATTTTCGGCAAAACGGAAGGGGCTATTCAAAAAGATCTGCGTGCGTGCCAGCTCGGGCAAAGACTACAACGTCGGGTTTGCCTTTGTCGATTGTATATAAGCAAGAAGTCCCCGCCGATGTGGCATTCACGGTATCCGCTCCACTCGCCCTTCAACTCATGGTCTTGCCACTCCGGCCCGAGTGGTGCGTCGTTTGCAATCAGCAGCAGCATAGCTTCTTTCAGGCGATTCATATCGTATCGTCCCGAGTGTGACAGACGCTCCCAATCCTTTAGGAAGAGCTTGGCGTAATCCGAGATTCGGGGCAAGTTCGCCCGTTTACTCGCGGCTGTTTTCTTCAAGGTCGGCGAATAGTTGTTCGGCGTTCTTGAAACGTGCGCGCTGCGAGCGGACTATTGCATCGGCCTCAGCCATGGCAGCACGGGTCTCGGCATTTGGCACCTTGACGTCGAAGGGAAGGGCCTGATCGGCTACCACACGATGGAGAAACAGGCGGACAGCTTCGGAGACTGATAGACCCATCGCTTCGAGCGTGCGAGTCGCTCTGGTTTTGACTTTATCGTCCACACGGACGTGGAGCATCTTAGTTGCCGCCGGCTTCTTCACAGGCAGCTTGCTTAGCTTTTTTGATGCCGGCTCGCTCGATGCTGGTTTCTTCGATCGTCTCATTGGTTTTGGCATCAACTTGTCTCCACTTCTCATCAGCCAAATTGTATCTCATTTGAGATACAACCACAAGAGCCCGAATACGATTGAGCCTCCCCACAATCAGTCTGATAGGGTCCAGTTTCACACCTGGTCACGAACCATAATGATGGTTACCGGACGCATCTGACAACAAAACGAGGAAGAACAGCCGCGGAACTTAACGCCAGCGGTAGAAGGCGTAAACCGGTATGCCGAGGACGAGGAAAGTCAGCCCCGCGAGCTGATAGCTCCAGTGGGTGCAGGCGAAAGCAATGACGGCGTACACGGCGGTTGAGCCGAGCGCCAGCTGCCAGGCGAGCTGGTTGCCGGAGCGGCCCAGGCGAAATGGGCGGGGCATCTCTGGGTCCGTATAGCGCAACCCCAGCAGGCAGACGCCATAGAGCATGGCGAGCACGGCGTATATGAAGCCGCAGGCTCCGCCCAGGAAGGTGTACGCATCGGCAAACGCTCCGCTTCTGGACATAAGGTTGGCACCGACCCCTATGAAGCTCAAAAAGAGGAACTGAAACACGAGCGAATACTGCGGCACCCGTGTGCGCGGATTGAGCCTGGCGAACTGCCCCGGGAAAAGCCCGGTCTCCGCCATGGAAAAGCTCGTCCTGGCAGCGCTCAACAGCCCGCTGAAGGCGCAGCTGGTAATGGACAGGACGACACCGGCCGTGATTGCTGCTTCCCAGAGACGCCCACCCAAAAGTCCCGCCAGCGCCGGAGCTGTGGCGACAGTGCCGCTGGCGGCGACAACTGCGGTAGAGCCGTCAGCGCTTACGGTGTACGGCGAGGCGCAGCACACGGCTACGCACATGCCGACGTAAACAACGGCGACGGTGGCGACGGTCCTTAATATGGCCCGCGGAACGCTGCGCCGCGCATCGCTGGTCTCCGAGGCGGCGCAGCCGGCCATCTCAATGCCCGAAAAGCCGGCAAGCGCAAAAGGCAGCACGGCCGCCACGTTGACTATGAAATTGCCGCCTCCACCGGGGGTGGCCGGCTGCATCAGGTTGACCAGCGAGGTACCGGGCGAGCACGCCACCAGAATGCCGAAAGCTAGTGCAACAGCCAGCTTGAGCAGGGTAAAAACGTTGTTGAGCCGGGCGGCATGACGAACCTGCATCAAATTGAGCCAGGTCGTACTGGCAAACAAAAGGGTGATGATAACCGGCCCGAACCAGAGCGGACTTGCCTGCGCGCTGCCCCAGATGCTCGTGCTAAGGAGATTGGCCAGACCGCAGGACATGCAGGCATAACCGACAACCAGATAGATCCAGAAGATCCATCCGGTGAGGAACCCCAGCATTTCCCCCATTCCAGGCACCAGGCGTTTGAGAGCGACATATTTATAAATGTAGGGTCCGCCGGCAGCAGGAAACATGGAGGCAAGCTCTGCCAGCACCAGCGCCAGCGGAACGGATAGCAGCGCCGCCAGCGCCCAGGCGGTGACCGCAGCGAGCGGCCCGCCCATGGCGATCATGGGCGCGTGAAAGAGGAAGGCCATGGAACCGATATTGGCGCCCACACCGAGCATCCAGGCGCCGAAGGAGGAGATGCCCACCTGCATTCCAGCACCAATTCGCGAACCTTGAGCCTCCAGAGCGGGGCGAGCTGCCGGGCGCGCGCCAACATCTTTTACCGAGGCAATCACGATCTACCCCCCACCAGGGCGTTCGGGCTAGACTATAGGATGTCAGGAGAAACCTGTCACTGGTAAGATTCCCACTGCCGTTGAGACGGCGCTACAGCACATGAAACCAATAATCGAAAGACATGAGCTGCCGCCACGGCTTGCTCGAGCCCTGGGCGGGCTGGTTAAGAGCGGCATCGCCTCCAGAGATGAGATCGATGCTCTGGTGGACAGGGCGGTAAATGAAACGGCCGGGGCCGGTAGACAATTGGTTGATTATTTGTGGGATGCCGTGGCTGCCATAAGGGCACAGGCGGAAGCGCGCCGGGCAAGAGCATCCCGCCGCTACCGCAATTGCCGGGGCGGGCGCTCGGTATCCTGAGCGGGAGACCGTTTCCGGCATCCGTGTCTGCGCACAGCAGCCAGCCGCTCGCTGATCGACTCGCCGCCGGCCGGCCGGCGACCGACCTGGAGGCGGGCCCGGTCGCCAGAGTTGCCAGCGACTTTGCCCGGGTCCGCCCTGCCCTGGGCTTTCCGTAAATAAACCGCATGTTGCCAATAGTCTCCTTGTATGCAGGAAATAATCTACAGGATTTCCCTAGGCTAGGTATGTTTGCCAAGCGAAGCGGGAATATTAATAGCGGCTCCAGGCGAATGTACAGGCAACAGGTGGACAGTGCACTCAAGTTCTGCGTGGTCGGTCACAGAGGCTCTCAACAGTCGGCAGAGGGAATCCATAAGTGAAGCAAGGCACGCTCAAGATAATCGATCGCGGGGTGCTGCTTTTCAGCGTCCCACTAGTGTTTGTCGTGGCATTGTTCGCTGTGCTTGTTGAGCTGCAACGGGTCAACGAGCAGGCACAGGAATGGTTCATTCAGTCCAAGGAAGTAATTACCGCCACCGAGACACTCCAGTCCAACCTGCTCGATGCTGAGAATTTCGTGCGCGGGCTGGTAATCACCGGCACGAGCGAGTCGTCCACATCTTTTACCAACGCCGCAAAAGCCGTCCAGGACGCCATCAACTCCCTGCACCATCTGGTCTGGGAAAACCCGGTGCAGGAAGCAATGGTGAGGCGCATCGAGACACGCGCCTCCGAGAAACTGAAAAACCTCGCGCACATCGAGGGTCTCATCGCCAAAGGCGATGCCGCCGAGGCAGCTACCGCAGCGAAAGCGGAGATGCGCGAGCGCCCGATGGACGTGATGCGCCGGGACATTCTGGCCCTCTTGCAGCAGCAGATCTCCATGGACGCCTCCAGGCAGCTCTCGCTTATCGAGTCTTACCGCCGGCTGAGCTGGATTATCGGCGTGGGGACGCCGGTAGCCTTCCTGGTGACGCTTTTGCTCAGCGTGCAGTACAACCGCTGGCTGCTGGCGCGCATCCTGACGCTCACGGAAAGCGCTCAAAGAGTGGCCAAAGGCGAGCAGCCGTCCATTCTCATCACCCAGAGCAGCGACGAGATCGCCAGCCTGAGCAGAGCCATATACGAGCTGGGCACTACCGCCGGCAGTATCACTGAGGACGAGCGCCGGGTGCTCGAGAACATCTCGGACGTAATGTGTGCCATTGACCGGGAGGGCAACTTCGTTAAGATAAGCGGCGCCAGCCTGCCGACCTGGGGATATGCACCAGAAGAGCTGATCGGGCGCAAGATTTACGACATCGTCGTGCCGGTGGACCAGGCGCGCACCAAGCAGTGGCTGCTCTACGCCGTGACCGGACAGCGGATGGGTGAGCTCGAGAACTGCTGCCAGAACAAGAACGGCAACCTGGTCAATATAATCTGGCTGGCCTACTGGTCTGAGAAGGACGAGCTGCTTTATTGCGTCGCCCACGACTTCACGGCTCGCAAGCAGGCCGAGCGCGAGCTGCAGAAGGCCAAGGAGGCAGCCGAGGCCGCCAGCCGCGCCAAGAGCGAGTTCCTGGCCAACATGAGCCACGAGATACGCACTCCCATGTCCGGCATACTCGGGATGACGGAGCTTCTGCTCGACACCGAGATGACGGAGGAACAGCGCGAGTACCTCAGTGCTGTCAAGACTTCGGCTGACGCCCTGCTTACGGTAATCAACGACATTCTCGATTTTTCCAAGATCGAAGCAGGCAAGCTCGACCTCAATCCAGTGGAGTTCAATCTGCGTGATACCGTATGCGAAACCATGAACATGTTCGCCGTGCGCGCCCACGGCAAGGGTCTGGAGCTGGCCAGCCACATCGCCGCGGACGTGCCCAATCTTGTCGTCGGCGACAAGGTCAGGCTCCGGCAGATCCTCGTCAACCTGGTCGGCAATGCCATCAAGTTCACGGAACGCGGGGAAGTCACCGTCAGGGTCAAAACCAAGTCGCGGATGGACGACCAGATCTGCCTGCAATTTTCGGTTTCGGACACCGGCATCGGCATCCCGCCCGACAAACAGCGCGCCATCTTCGACGAGTTCACCCAGGCCGACAGCTCCTCTGACAGGGCCTATGGAGGCACCGGGCTGGGTTTGACGATCTGCGCCCGGCTGGTCGACTTGATGCTCGGGCGCATATGGTTGGAAAGCCAGGAAGGGAAAGGAAGCACTTTCCACTTTACGGCCATGTTCGCCGTCGGTGCCGAGCGCCCGACATTGCCGATGGTAAGCGCGCTGGAGAGCTTGCAGGCCCTTCCGGTTTTGATCGTGGACGACAACTCGACCAGTTGCGAAGTCCTCCAGGAGGCGCTTGCTTCCTGGCAGATGAAGCCGACCGTGCTGAGCGACCCGGAATCTGCCCTTGCCGAGCTCAAGCGCGCCTGGCAGGCAGGCGAGCCCTACCTTCTGGCTGTCGTCGATGCAAACATGCCTGGAACGGACGGCCTGACCCTTGTTCGCAAGATAAGGGAGCAGCCGGAGCTGGCGGCGCTGACTATAATCCTGCTTACCTCCCCTGGCAGCGCCCAGGTATCGTCCCACTATCAGAGCCTGGATATCGCCGGCTATGTCACCAAGCCGGTCAGGCTCTCGTCGCTCTTCGATGCCATCGTCACTGCGCTAGGCGTGCCGGTAAGCGAGAGCACGGCCGCGGAGGCCGCCGGGCAACGCGAGCCCGTCTTTTCCCGCAGCCTGAAAGTACTGCTGGCCGAGGACAACCCGGTCAACCAGGTAGTGATAAGAAATATCGTGCAGAAAAGAGGGCACCACGTGGACACCGTGCGCAACGGGCAGGAAGTTCTCCAACTGCTGGCGCAGCAGACCTTCGACATCGTGTTGATGGACGTGCAGATGCCCGACATGGATGGTTTTGCGACAACAGCCGCCATTCGCGAGAAGGAGCGAGAAAGCGGAGCCCACCTGCCTATAGTGGCAATCACCGCCCACGCCATGAAAGGCGACGAGGAGCGCTGCAAGAAAGCAGGCATGGACGCCTACATCCCCAAACCCATCGATTCGGCCAAGCTCCTGGAGGTGATGGCATCGCTTACAGCCAGCAAAGAGCCGCTGTGTGCCGGGGAGCACGGCAACCCTGGCATCTTCGACGAGGAATGGGTGATGCGCCACGTAAGCGGCGATGTAGAGCTGCTTCGGGAGGCGGTCGGCATCTTCTTCCAGGAGTGCCCGGACACCATGGCCCGCATTCGGCAGGCTGTCGCCAGCAGGGACAGGGTGCAGCTAGAACGGACGGCCCACACGCTCAAGGGTTCCGTGGCGAATTTCTCCGCCCGCCGGGCAGCCGAGCTGGCCTTGAAACTGGAAGAGATGGGGCGCAGCGGCGACCTCACAGGGGCGGAGGAGACCTGCGCACAGCTCGAGCGTGAGCTCGAGGCATTGAGGCCGATTTTGTCCAGACTCGGGGCCGAGGAACTAACATGAAAGTGCTGGTGGCCGAAGACGACGCAGTTTCCCGGCGCTTGCTCGAAGCAACGCTGTCGAAGGAGGGCTACGAGGTAGTCCTTGCCAGGGACGGCCAGGAGGCATGGGAAGCGTTGCAAAACGAAGATTCTCCCAGAATAGCCATCCTCGACTGGATGATGCCTGGCATGGACGGACTGGAGGTCTGCCGCCGCCTGCGGAAGATGAACCGCCCTGACTACGTCTACATCGTCCTGCTTACAGCCAAGAGTCACAGGGAGGATCTCCTGGAAGGCATGCGCGCAGGAGCAGACGACTACCTGGTCAAGCCCTGTGACGACCAGGAGCTGAAGGTCAGGATAAGGGTGGGCTTGCGCATAGTCGAGCTCCAGCGCGAGCTTCTGGAGCGTAGCCAGATCATTCAGGACCTCGTCTATGCGCTTTCGCATGACCTGCGCACACCGCTGCTGGCGCTGGGCATCACCATGAATCAAGCTCTTGATGGCAGCTTCGGCGAGCTGCCCGAAAAGTACCGAGCCGTCCTGGCCAACGCCCTTCATTCCAATGAGGAGCTCTTGCGTCTGGCCGAGACACTGCTTATGGTGGCTCGCTACGAGGCAAACCACATGTCGGAGCTCAGCGAGGAGATAGACCTCTTCAGCCTGGCGCAAGCCTGTAGCACCGAGCTGGAGCCCCTCTGGCAGAGGAAGGCGCTGACGGTACAGGTGATGCAGGAGGGATCATCTGCGATCATTCATGGCAGCCGCCAGGAGCTGCGCCGGGTACTCATCAACCTGATCGACAACTCTGTAAAGTACACCCCCAGCAACGGACGTATCGATATTACTGTACGGGGAGGCGACGCGGGCGTCTCGGTAAGCGTTGCCGATAACGGCTACGGGGTGCCGGAAGCAGACAGGGCAGCGCTTTTCAGCCGGTTCTGGCGCAGCGGCAAGGTCGAGCGGGGAGCAGGCACCGGGCTAGGGCTTTATCTGTGCCGGCGCATAGTCGAAGCGCACGGCGGTAGCATAAGATACAGCCAGCAGAGCGGCGAGCAGGGAAGCGTGTTCACCTTCGAGCTGCCGCGCAGAAGAAGCAAGGTCGGCATAGGAGAACGTTGAGATGCGGAAGCCCGGAGACAAGGCTCGCGCACTATTGGTGGAGGATCACCCCCTGACGCGGGACGGATTGCGCGCGGTGCTGGAGCGGGGCGGCGACGTCATCGTAGTAGGCGAGGCTGCCGATGGCGAGGAAGCCGTGAGGTTAGCTCAGGGGCTGCGTCCGGATCTCATCGTCATGGACGTCGGTCTGCCGGGTTGCGACGGCATCGAGGCCACCCGCCGTATAAAGGACGTGCTGCCAGAAACCAAGGTGGTAATCCTCACTGCGCACAGCCTGGAAAATGAGATTCTGGCGGGGCTGGCCGCGGGAGCGGAAGCCTACTGCATAAAGTCCATTGACTCCAGCAACATAGTCACTGCAGTCAAAGTAGCGCTTGAAGGGTCCGCATATCTTGACCCGACCGTCGCCCAGCTCGTGCTAAAGAAGGTAGTCCCGGCAGCAATCTCAGTAACCACGTCGGCCGAGCAGCCAGAGTCGAGGGGGGAAAGCTGCCTGACACCCAGGGAGACGGATGTGCTCAAGCTGATTGCCGAAGGCATGGCCAATCACGAGATCAGCAAGGCTTTACACATCAGCGTGGGAACCGTGAAAGGACACGTGCGCGACATCCTGGAGAAGCTCTACGTCAACGACCGGACGCAGGCGGCCGTTGTCGCGCTCCGCAAAGGCTTGATCTGAGTTTTACAAACGGGGCTGCTCCGTGGCTGCATGGCAATGTGGATATGTCGGCAGATCTCATCTTCCTGGCCCGAGCATAGCCGATCGGCAATCTATCGTTAGTTGGCGCGGACCGCACACCAGCACCGCCCATCCGGCCCGGGGCCTGTGTCAGGTTCTCTGCGGCT
>DATNRD010000698.1:0-2486 GCA_036703665.1 Candidatus Obscuribacterales bacterium | reverse complement strand
CGGCCGACGGGAGCCCCTCCGGCATCGGCCTGGGCATTATCGCGGTCGGAACGGAGATCGGGGCCAAGGCTCTCGACACCAAGGACAACTTCGTGCGCGGATGCCAGGTCATCGGCAACGCCGTAAGCGACGCCTGGGACTGGATCTGGAGGTAAGAGTCGTGTTGGCCGTAAGGTTTCGGTCAAGACAGGTCACCCGCCTCGAAACTGTCATCCTCATACGATGGACTTGACAGCCAGCTCTGAGCCACCTCCTTACTGTCATCCTGAGCGCGCAGCGCGAAGGATCTCGTGTCTGTACAAGGAGATCCTCCCTCCGCTCGAGCTCCTCAAATGACAGTTCCCCGGTTCCATCACCTGTGCTGGCCGAGTACTCACTGTTGTCCAGGTTGCTGCGTCAAGCCTGCTGTCTTGATACGCGGGTGCTGTGCGGCCGCTCCAGATGACCGCCGCCTGGATGGACGCTGCTTCCGCCGCCGTGGTTTTCGCTGGTACCCACCGCGCGCCCACCGGAGCCAAGCCATGCTGCGCTTAAAAACTTGGCTCCGGAGCCAGTTGCACGCCTTATACTGGGTTACATGCGAGAGTTTTCCTTTGTTTTGCTTCTGCTGTTGTTCGCCGGTATTGTCCTTTGTGCGGCAAAGGAAAGTGTGCCGCTCAAAGTGATTGCTCCGGACCTGGTTATTGAATCAGTTGAGCAAGGCGAATTCCTGGATGACCCTGCGGACCCGCGGCACTTCAGGCGCACGGATGTTGTACCTCGTAAGAACCGTTACCTTTTCGGATGGCGAATGAAAGTCAAAACGACTAGGAAATCAATCCTGGTTCAAGAGCGCGGTCCAGCCGGCAAAGGGCACAACGGTGTACCGTTCCAGGCCGTGCCCAAACATGGCTACATTTTCCAGGCAAGTGATATCGTCGCCGGCGTTTCCCCAGGGAAGTACTCCGCCACCATTTATGTGGAAAATGTCCCTGTCACAACAGTCACGTCAACGGTGAAATAGACCTGAGATCAGTCTGCCAGCCCCTTGTAGCGGTAGACGGCAGATGGAGCGCCATAATATCGACGGCTTGTGGTGAAGTCGGATATCTTGCCATGCCGCCAGCCATGCGGAGCTTGGCCCGACTCGGAGCCAGCGTAAAGAATGTCATACGGCCGCGCTGCGATGCCGCAATGCTGCACCCAGTCATTACCCCACATCTTGTCCCAGATGATTATGTCGCCGTCCTTTGGCTCATAGTGAGTGAAGCGTTCATCCGATTGCAGTCCGTGCTTTTCGTCGTACGCGTAAACCTTTTCCCACTTCGAATCTGGCTTTTGACACTCCTGGTCCAACGCTTCACGCATGGCATGAACGTCAGATTGTCCGGCTTTCCAGCGAATCGGAATCCCTGCTTCCTGCAAGACCGCTTCCACATACTGGTTACATTTGGGTGCAGGACTTTTTTTCGTCTGCTCCCATCTATGCGGATCTTTGCCTAATTCTTCGGCCGTTATCACTAAGTCCTTGCCGGAGATACGGAAATCATCTCGCATGTCAATTGTGTGCTGTCGTTCCGGTGCTTTGGCGATGGCTTCATCAGCCTTGTATTTGGATGCGATCACCTGGTGTCCATCGGTAAGGCAAAAGCCATGATCGGCAGAGTGAGCAACCGGCTTGCCATCTTTCCCAAGTGCTGGCAGGTCCGTCATTGACGTGTATGACCACGCCCAGCCACCGCTTGCCACCGGCGCATGGGCAATGCGGAGGAAGGCGGCGCGGCAGGTTGCGAATTGCGGGCAGGCATCGGTCAGTTACAATTACACCAAGCTCGATCACAGACGCTTCAAGGGCTTTGCCAAAGATTAGCTCCGCCAGGACTACTCCGCACCACGGGCGGCCATGCAGGACAGGCAGTGTTACGAGCTGTTGATCCGTTTCCCCGGTCCCGGTGCCGGTTTTGCCGAAGAGAAACTTGCACGATCCGCGCCACGTCTGGTATGACAGTAATATGGATTATGCAGAACACCGGCGCCACTACAGGGAGAACCACAGAACGGTGGGCTGCAAGATCATGCATATGCTGGGAGTGCCGCTGATAGCGGGCTCGCTCATTGTGGTTTTCTTCCAACCCGCCATTGCCGTCGGCATGTTCGTCGCCGGCTGGGCGCTGCCCTTTAGCGGGCACTTCCTCTTCGAGAAGAATCGCCCCGTCGTTTTTGGCGATCCCCGCAACTGGCACACTTACTGGTATGGGCTGGTCTTCGCCTCGCAAGAATGGTGGAAGCTGCTCACGCGGCACCGTCTGACCGACGATTCGGAAGACAAGTAAGTCGCCTCGGAAAAATCACGGCCTGAGTCCCTGGTTTCTCGATCGCGGCCACCTGTTCGAGGGATGGTTCAGTCCAATTCCGTGTGGGTAAAAAATCACAGGGGTGGGGATAGGGATTTCGTGGGGTCGTCGGTGATGTTTCGCTTCGCCTGTGTGCTGACACTGTGTCTGCTG
>DATNRD010000697.1:0-4959 GCA_036703665.1 Candidatus Obscuribacterales bacterium | reverse complement strand
CAGGCTGAGTGCCAATCCTGCATAGCATGCCACCAGGCACAGTGTCATGCTGCTTTTTGATCTCCGAATGATGTCATGATCTGCAACCCGTTTCTCCAAGCGCTTTGTGCCGGCAGGTTAATTTCCCGACACGCTCCTAGTATCAGGCGTTGTAGTAAGTTGTGATGACTCAAACATCACGAGGTCCAACTGCTGCGAACACACTAAGGGCACAACATTCCCCTTCCGTACCCGATTTGTCCCGGAAGTGTCCCATCGCACGCCCCCCGAGCCTGGTCCCTCAGAGGTCGAAATCGTCGGCGGCGCCGTGGAGTGCCCCGGCCTTACGTGAGCAGGGCGCCGCGGCCGGGCACGGCTGGTGCGAGGGAAGGTGATATGCTCGGCCGCGGCAATTGGATAATCGGTAGCCGCCACGATTTGCGGCTCCCTGCTCACCGGCGCTGCCGAGGAGGCTCAGGTGTGTGAGGCGCGTGATGGTGACCGCCGGCGGCGCCGGGCCGTTGGTCGCTGTGTGCTGCTTGCTGCCGCTCAGGCGCCTGCGCCGGAGTCGCCCCGACAGGCGGTTTATCGAGAGCCGGCCGCTGGCTGCTGGACATAGCCTGTTGCTCTTGAGTCAGCGAGGTCGGCACACGTCCGGCGCCAGGCCCAGCGTACCGAGCGCTGTGCGGGCCCTGTTCCTCCTGGATCGGTGGGGTCGGGACAGGTCCGGTGTCAGGCCCACGGTACCGATCGCTGTGCGGGCCCTGTTCCTCCTGCCTGAGTTGGTCCGGCACCTCTGTGCTGCCTCTGCCGGAGTCGCCCGGCCTTTGTGGGGGCGGGCCCGGTTGGTCCTGAGCAGACGGCATCCGAGAGTCCGTGTGACCTGTCCATCGTCCCGAGGGTAACAAAGACGGCCGAGCATCGATTGTGGACGGACTAGCTACCAGGTGTAAGGTGGCATGATGGCCCAAGGCCTTCAGCAGCTTGCCTGGGTCATCGGCATAACCCACCGCGTAAAGCCTTAAGCCACCTTCTTTCGTCCATTCGATTGGTCCGCCTACGCCAGCCTGAACCCCGTCTCCGGCGAATTTCCCGACATTTACCTCAACATAGCGATTGCTGCCCTTGCTGAAGATACGCAGAGTTCCCAGGCTACCGAGCTCGACTTCCTTGCCCGAAGATCGCAAAACCTCTGCGACATCCCAGGTCAAATAAACGCCTGCAGATCTCATGTGATGGGAAAGCTCTTCCATCAATGTTGTCAGAGCCTTTGGGTTGAAGCTGAAGTTCCTTAGCGTGTCTTCCAGTGCCTTGATGTCACCGTCGATGATGGCATGTGCCATGGACTTCATGACCACGCGCTCGAGCTCGGACAAACCGCTTTTTGAACTGTCGATTTTGTCATCGATAATCTCCTTGGCCTGATCGCTCGCTTTGTCAGTTGCATTGCGGCAATCCAGTTCTAATGTTCGGTCGCCACCGTACAGCTCCCTGAACCCATCCTGTGTAAATTCCAAGAATTTCGCCCAGGTATTCTTTTCTCCGCTGGCAGCCAAATCTGCACGGTTCGCCCTGGACGGCAATGAGGTCTTGTTTTGCTCGCCCTTCAGCAGCTCCTGGCTGGCTTCCTGGAACAGCGCGAGGCTCCCTTCCGCTGCGCCATCGTTCGCGTTGATGCCGTCGTCGAAGGTAAGGTCTTTGAATCTGTTGGTGGTCATCTTGTGTGTCCTCGATTATCTTGTGCGCGCTCGCTTCCATGCTCGGTAGGTTCACATACGGCTGAGCCCGCCCTGCAACGGCTCTGGCGCGTCCGTCCGCCTGGCTGACTCTGAAGCTGCCGTCGGCACCTCCCTCGTGCCAAGACAGTACGAAAAATCGTTGGCAACCTGCTGGCACGTTGTTGGCAAAGTTTTGGCAGCGCCAAACAGGGTCACAGGCTACCGGTGGCGCGCCGGGCAAGAGAGCCTCGGGCAGGATTCAGTGTGGAAATTCCCACGCGCCATGCATACACGTAACTTCACACGGACGCTGCGCCGACAGACTGACCGGTACAGTAGCTCAGTAGTCGGGCAGTTCTCAGGTAGCACAGCCGTGGCCAACAAAAGCATATTGATCGTCGAAGACAATCCTACGCACCAGAGGATTCTGGCTGTCCTGGCTGAGCAAGCCGGAATCACTCCCTTTGTGCTGGCCAACGGACGCGATGCGCTCGATGCTTTGCAAAGCAGTTCTCAATTTGCCCTGGTGCTGATGGACAGGCGCCTGGGGGACATGGACGGTCTGGAATGCACAAGAGAGATTCGCGAGCGCGAACGCTCGTCCGGACAACACATTCCGATCATCGCTGTGACGGCACATGCCATGCTCGGGGATCGCGAGAAGTGCCTGGATGCCGGCATGGATGACTACCTGAGCAAGCCCTTCACCGCCCGGCAGATTCACCAGCTGCTGAACCGCTGGGTGGCTGCCGGCGCTCACCACCCGTTAAATGCGACTCGCCACAGCAGCCGCCAAGCCGGCGCAAACGATTGCGTCGGACCAACGGCGCCGCTCGATCCGGCCTCCCGGCCAGGGACTTGAGTCGGCCCTCCGCCTCGACAAGGTGTTGCTCGTCGCCGAAGCCAATGGCAGGGCGCGCATAGCCAAGCCCTCAATCGCAAGACATGGTTGGCAGTTGGCTAGACACGCAGGACAGGTCTGGTTGGTGGGATAGCCCGATAGCTCTCAGCCGCGGCCTGGTTATCCGCGGCTAAAACAAAAGCCAATCTCCAGATAAGCCGGGCGCTTGCCTTCAACCCAGCTGCTCACCGGCGACGAAACAAACCGAAAGGGTCGACGATGTTTTCGAAGAGGTCGACAGCGTCTTTGGCAACCTTCTTGGCCTCATCGGCGGCTGCTTCCAGGACCACCCCGGGGTTTTCCAGCGCCCATTCTGCGGCCTTTATTCCACTGTCTATAGTTTCTTTGAGTTCAACACCCTCGAGCGCCAGATCGAGCAGTACGGCTTTGTAATCACCTTCCGCGAGCCGGAGAGCCGTGGCTACGCCTTTGAACCACAGGCTGCGCATCGGCACCGGCATCCAGTCCGTGGCATCGTCGGCGATTTCTACAATCTGGCTGGCCTTGAGCGCTTGTGGCTTGCCATCCGGACAGAGAGTCATGGGAATCCTGATCGTATCCAGGGGGCACAGGGGATTTTCGATTTGAAACTCCAGCTTCGTATTGCCGTTGTGATCTTTGGACAGACAGATCTCCTTGATATCAACCGTGAACGTCCCCGGACCCAGCTCGAGTGTTATGGACATCCCGCTGATGTTGCTGAGCTTTGCCGGCCGGGTAGCCAGGTCTACATCGAATCGGACATTTTGCATGTTGAACGACTTGAGCGTGAAGAAGTCGTCGATGATCTTTTGATCGAGCTGGATTGAGCAGTTCCTGTCGAAGGCATCCTTCACTACCTGCTGCATGTCCGATTTGCTCAGCGGGCGAATGCTGAAATCCGCGCCGATGGTAAGCGGGACGCGAACCGTGTCACCCCCGATGATTGGATTTTGCATGGTTACCGCAATGATCGCTTCGCCTTTGTCGTTGATGTTCAGCTCGAGCTCCTTCACCTGCGCGCGAGCGCCATTGTTCAGCTGTATAAAGAGACCTTCCAGGTTCTTGAACACAAACGGGGGCTTTGTCCCGACGAGGTCGAAAGAAAGGTCCTTTTCCCACACCAGCGATTTCACGGCTAACAAGTCGCCGCCCGGGCTTATTCCAGGAAAGGTGATCTCACGGCTTTCCGCTCGTTTCAAGCAGACGCGATCCTCCTGCTTGGTGAAGGATGTCACCGCTTCGTCGTACTCCTTAATCATCGACAGTGCAACCTTTTCTCCGAGCCGGCCCAGGCTTTTTTTGCCGGCCAGCATTGCCAGTGCGTCTGCTAGATGCTCGAAAGTATCGGAGCCGTCTTGTCCGTGCTTTGTATTTTCCTGCTGGAATTTCTCAGGTTGCGGGTAAATCTCCTCGAAGAACCTCACTGATGCATCGACGGGGGAAAACCCTCCAGAAGCCTCCGGGCTGTGTTCAATCCTGTACATCGTTGTTAATCTCCTGAACTGACGTGGGAAGAGGTTTACGAGTTGGCAGGGCGCCGCGGCCGGGAAGTGGCTGGGGCAGGGAGGGGGAAGGAACTTTCCCCGTGTGACGATTCGATATTTGACAACTGCCTTTCTGTGCAGCTCCCTGCCTATCTGAGTCACCGGCAGTGCTTGCGACAACGAGCTGACGTAACCATGGCCGAGCTCTATGCGAGGCAAGCAGGCAAGGGCCGCCGCGTGCTCAACGTCCACCGCGAAGATACTGGTAGTAAGCCAGAAATTCCTCGTCCGTCAGGTCTTTTACCGGTCCCCAGAACTGCCCACCCCGGACTTTCAGGTACTTCCTGAAAGTCTCAAGCCCCATGGTCTCTGCATAAGGCCCCACCTCAGATTCCCAGTTGCGCAGCAGATCCTCTGACCCCTGGAAATAATCGAGTGCCTTTTCGCGAGCACTTTCCAGGTCGGCTTCTTCGACTCGGCCTTCAGAATTTGTGTGCTCAGCGGCGTCCAGTAATTGCTCTTCGGCAGGCTCCTGGCAGATGGTGAGCTCCGGCAGCCGTTGTGCGAGATACGCAAGCTGCTGCTGCTCAGATATCAACACCGCGCGGAGCTCGTCCACTTCAAAGCAACCCAGTCGGGCTGCCTGTATGGCAACGTGAGTCGAACGCTCGGGCTGGACTTCCAAACAATTTCTTGACTCTTCGATCTCGTTACGCATGCTCAGTTCCTCCCTGAAAACGCTGCTTCTTGCATCTCCGGCTGCCTCACGACCGCTGTGCAGGTCAGCCCCTCCTACGTGCCCAAACAATACGGAAAATGTTTGGCAGCCCCCTGGCACTTTTTTGGCAAAGTTTTGGCAGCGCATCCCTCTTAAGGGCCTGCGTCTCACGATTTT
>DATNRD010000696.1:0-15862 GCA_036703665.1 Candidatus Obscuribacterales bacterium | reverse complement strand
GCTGATCGCCCGGAAGGGAGCTTACGTCCGCGGTCACATCAGCTCGGTGCTGCCGGCCAGAACCATCCTCCATTCGCTGGTCAGCCCACGCCGCTGGTACAGAAATTCCGGCCTTCTGGGCATCGCCTTCGACGAGATCATCAACGAGAAGGGTGAGCACCTGCCGCTTGTCGCGCAACCGGCGCGCAAGTCGCGGATTATCAAGAACAAGGGAGAAGGCCGGGTCCTGGGCGTCAACCACATGGGTCAGGTCGTAGGACCGTGGTCGCAGCAGCTGCGATACAAAGCCATCAGGGTCGGCTTGAATGCCGCCCTTGCACCGGCCGGCGTCTTCAGTTTCGGCGCCATGCCGGTGGCTCTCGGGGTAATCGGGGCAATCAACCCGTCTTTTGCATTTTCCAAGCCGGTCGGTCTGAATGTCCGGCATCGCCGCCTGAAGGGCTTTGCCTGGGGCTTCCTGAGCGGCTTCCCGGGCAGCTGGATTATCGAGGACACCATCGTCAAGGGACAGGAAGCCATCATCAAGCCCGGTGACGAGTTCCTGGTCGAATTCCGCCAGGAGTTCACAGGCGAGCCTGCCACCGATGCGCAGCTTCTGCCGGGCGCCTCGACCAAGGTCCGCGGACAGGTGATCGACGACGGCAAGGCCCAGAAGAAGAAGAGCAAGGGCAAGTAGCAGAGCATCGCAATTTCAGGCACTGCCGGTTATTCGCGTCTTACGACAACCCTTCCATCGCTTACATGGCGCCGGAATAAGGCTGTGCCATGGGGGCAGGTGCCGTCGCCGTCTCAGCGATATTAGCCGGTTGATCGAGCTGGAACTGCAGCGCCGTTCCGGAAGGGATGATGACGTTCCTTCCCTTCCTGAGTATCAGCGCCTCCAGAAGCCCGCCACCGCCGCCGATGGCAGTCCCCGCCCAGGCTCCAGTGCCCAGGCTACCGCCGGTAATGGCACCCATGGCGGTGCCCAGCGCGGCGCCGGCACCGGCGCCTACGGCGGTCCGCATGCCCACTCCCAGCAATTTGGTCCCCCAGCCCTCACCACGGGCGGTGCCCTGCTGGTTCAACGAATACTTGCCCAGGTCGCCTACGAGGTGCCCGCTGATCGCGGCGGTGGAACCGTCAGGCAATCTGAGCTGATTGAACGTGACACTCAGTGCACCGGATCGATTGAGCAGGCGGCCTGCCTGCGCGTCGGTAACCTGACCTGAAACGACCGATCCTTGCGGGATCGTTCCATTGCCGAGAAGCACGTCCTGACTCACTGTCGCTTGCACATAGTCCCCGGCTTTCGCCACCTGGGTGGAGATGGCCGTGGCAAGGGTAACAGGGATTATCAGTCCTGCCGGCGCCTGCACTATGCGCCCCTGCAAGTAGGGCGGCTGGGCGTAAGGCGCGGCATACGCCGGCTGCGCCGGCACAGGTGAAGTGGGCACGGTCATGCCGTAGGGCTGCTGCCCCGGAGCGTACGGGGAGGCGGGCATCGGCTGGGGAGAATAGCCGGCGGCGGGATACGGCGGCTGAGGCACTGCATACGCTGGTGGCGGCAAGGCAGTCTGGTTGGGTTGATAACCCTGGGCAGGGCTGTACCCCTGCGCATAACCTGGCGGTGCCGCCTGGTAGCTGCCGAAGGGCACTTGCGTATAAGCGCCCGGGCTCTGCTGGAAGGCGGCCTGAGCGCAGGCGGCCGAGAGCCCGGCAAGTACCGTGATGACCGCAGCTGGCAGCGCCGCAAGAAGACGATGAATTTTGACCATGAACTGACCCCCCGGCGCCGGCAGCCTGGCCGCCCGGCTCGATACAAAGCAACGACGGGTCTAGTCTAACATTTATAAACGCTCCGTCGTCGCGCAGCGCTCCCCAGCGCTGCGCTCCTCCTCCGCGCGTAAACACGCTCGGCGGCCGCGGGCTCCTCGCCGCCTTGCTCCGTCGCACTTTCGTGCGACTTCGCAATGCGACATATGCTCCGGAGGCTCCTCGCCTCCTTCGCGTGCCGCCGTTGCCTCGCTCGGCCTCGTCCTTAAGCTTGAGGGAGTTGCTTAGAAGGCGCCGGTGTAAGGCGGTGCGCCGCCAGCCGAGAGCGTCGCCGGCGCATCGAGCTGCAGCTGCATCTGCGTGCCGGAAGCAATCGTCACCTCTTTGCCCTTGCGCAGCAGGAGGCTCTGTGCCACGCCGGCGCCGCCGCCGATGGCCGCACCAGACCAGGCTCCCCGCCCGGCACCACGGCCGGAGCGTGCCGCAATGGCTCCCACCGCCGTGCCCAGGGCCGCCCCTGTGCCGGCACCGATGGCGCCTCTGATGGCTGCCTGTCCGACCTTTGTCTTCCAGGTTTCACCCTTGACTGTGTCGCTCTCGTCACTGCCCAGATCGGCATACTTGCCGATGCCGCCCACTATGTGAGCGCTGATCGGGGTCTCCACGCCGTCGGGCGTGCGCAGGCGGTTGAACTTGATGCCCAGCATCCCCGCTCTACCCATGAACCCGCCCGACTTGGCATCCGTTATCGTGCCGACGACCGTCGCACCGGCTGGAATCGCGGCTTCGCCCAGCGCGATCGGTTGATTGATCGTCGCCTGCACCATGTCTCCCGGTCTGGCGACCTGGCTGGAGATGGAGGTCTGGAGCGTAATCGGAATAGTCAGTCCGGCCGGAGCATAAACCACGCGGCCACGTTGAACCGGATAAGAGCCGGTCGGGGCGTAGGCGCCGGCACCCTGGGCAGGGTAGCCGCCCGGCGGTAGACCATACTGCTGCTGGGGCGGCGCAGCGCCGTAGGTGGGAGCCGGCGGGCTCGAAGCTGCCGAGACGGGCGGTGCGCTTGCTTGATAATCGCCGGTCAGTTGCGAGACGTAACTTTGAACACTGGCTTGATCGGTAAGGACCCGGCGCAACTCGTCTGCCCAGCGCTGGGCCAAAAGAGCCGGCGTCGTTCCGTACGCCTTGGCATTGGCGGTATCGACCGTGACTACCTGATAGCCACCGAGAGTGACTACCGGCATTCCTTTTACATAGACGATGTTGACCGAAGCCGGTGATTTGTCCTTGGCGGCCACCAGAGCATTATCAAGATTGCGCTGGATGGCCTCGGTACGTTGATATATGCTCAAGCCGCCTCCACCGGCCTTGTTGACGATAACGGCTTGCCCGGCCACCCTTACGGCTCCGTCAGAGGCCAGCACCGGCAACGGTGTCAGTGTAATGGTCTGGCTGAGCACCAGAGCAAGAGCTAGAGCACTTGTTTTGAACGTTGATACTTTGCGCGGAGTCATCGACATCACCTTAATGGGTTTTGAACTTCAACACCAACCTGGGAGTTACCCGATGGCACAGGCGCCATAAGAGCTGCTTAAGGAGGGCTTCCCACCAAGCTGAGCCCTTAGACTTTGAAAGTCTACCAATGTTCCCGCAGGGGTTTCTGAGAGCCGCCTAAGACCAGCCTCATGGGCTTATTAAGGATAGTCAAGGGAGTGGCCCGGTCGTGTAGACTTAAGGAGCGCAAAGCCGGGGCCCGCACGCAGACCAGGTATCGAGCAAGAAGGCGTGATGCTGTCCGAACCAACTGAACAAAGATACGTAAACAAATTGCCGCCGGGGCGGGAGCTGGCGGGCAAGGTGGCGTGGGTGACTGGAGCCAGCAGGGGAATCGGCAGAGCAATCGCCATCGCTCTGGCCGCACGCGGTGCCGCCCTGGCCATCGGAGCGCGCAACGCCGAGGCTCTGGCCGGCGTACGTGGAAGCATCGAAAGCCTCGGTTCATCTTGCTTTGCCGCCCCCCTGGACGTACGCGATGGCAACCAGGTAGAGAGTTTCGCTCAGCAAATCGCCGCACATCTAGGCGCCCCGGACATCCTCGTGAACAACGCCGGCATCTACCGGACCGAGCCGGTGCGGGGACACAGCCTCCATGTCTGGCAGGAGACCATCGAGACCAATCTCACCTCTGCGCTTTTGACCAGCCGCTGCGTCATTGATGGGATGGCAGCGAAAGGCTGGGGACGCATCATCAACATCGCATCCATCTCGGGCAAGGTAGCGGAAGCCTACGGTGCCGCGTATTCAGCCTCGAAATTCGGGCTCATCGGCCTTACCCAGGCGTTGGCACTGGAGGTGGCCCGGCTCGGTATAACCGTCAACGCCGTCTGTCCGGGCTGGGTCAAGACCGATATGGCTGCCGAACAGCTAAGCGACGAGCGATGGTGCCGTCTCAACTCGCTGGATACCTCGGAGGCTGCCGACCTGGCCAGGCTGTCCGTGCCTCAGGAGCGCTTCATCGCAGCGGAGGAGGTAGCGGACCTGGTGGCATTCCTTTGCAGCGGGGCTGCCAGAGGAATAACCGGCCAGGCAATAAACATATGCGGGGGCATGGCACTGTACTGATGGCAGCACGAACCGACCTGACCGCTCTGGCCCTTACCCGAAACAGTTGGCCAACACAGGAAATCGACGGGCTTACGCTCATCCGCTCTCCTCTTTTGCTGGCGGTACCGTCGCTCGTGCACGCGTTTACTACCCGTCTGGGCGGCAACAGCGCTCCGCCCCTTGATTCCTTCAACCTCGGCCGCCACTGGGGCACGCAAGAGTCGCGGAAGGACGCCCTGCACAACCGGCAGCGCCTGTGCGCGGCGCTGGAGATGAACTTCAACCGGCTGGTGGTACCCGGTCAGGTCCATTCGACAAACGTAGCCTGGGTGACCGAACCAGAGCATCTCGGCAGTGTGGACGGCGTGGCCACGGTCAGTCCCGACACGCCCGTGATGCTCCATTACGCTGATTGTGTGCCGATCGTTATTGCCGAGCCGAACCTGCCCGCGCTGGCGGTCGTTCACGCCGGCTGGCGTGGCACAGCCGGCGGCATCGCCGGAAAAGCTGTGCGGCTGCTCAGCGAGGCCCTCGCTATCGACCCCGACGTTCTTCTGGCAGCCGTGGGCCCGGCAATTGGAAGCTGCTGCTACCCGACCGGGATCGATGTAGCCGAGCAGCTACTTTCCTCCGTCCAGCACAAGGCAGGACTCGTGCGCTGGCATGACGACAGGCCCTATCCGGACCTCAAAGCCATCAACGCCATGCAGCTCCTGGAGGCAGGACTGGAACGGATCGACGTAGCCTCCTGGTGTACCGCCTGCCACCCGGATCTCTTTTACTCTCACCGGCGATTCGCCGGCAAGACAGGCCGCCAGAGCGCCATCGCCAGCATAGTCGCCCGCCCCTAGAAGCGCAGCGGCCCCGCTCAGCGGGTTCCTCGAGCAGTCCGCTGGCGCCTGGTTCCTTTGACATCCATTTGTGCGCGGCACTCTTTTGTGTACACAATAGAGAAGAGATCTATTCTGTCCCGAGCCGCTCGCCCGATCGTGAAAGGTACGGTCAACACCAAAGCCTCACGCTTGGCCATCTTCACAGGATGGCCGGTGCTTGTCTTGCCTTCATCGATCGGCTTTCTGCTTGATGTCACAGAGCGACATGGTCCTTCGCCGTCAGCATCTTGCCACTGCAGTGCGCGGAAAGAACCCGTCCGGGCAGGGCCCTTCTCCAGACGTGCCCGCGAGTGGAAGAGCCTTCTGCGCGCGGCGCTTGCGGCATTGACGGCCCTCTGCCTTTTGCCGCCGGCGGGCTGCGCCGGTGATCCTACTGGTGTTGCGCCAAAGCCGGCGCCCACGTTCACCCACCAGACCCCCATTCCGGCGCCAGCTCCACAGGCAGCAGCACCGGCGCCTCAGACGCAAACGGCCGCCGCCACAACCGGCTCATCGTATGTGGAAGACAGGTACCCGGTCATAGGACAGCTGGAGCAGATCACCTTCGGTTCAGCCAGGCCGCAGATGCCCATCGAGGAGCGCCTTACCCAGCTGGAGCAGACGATTTTCCATCAAACGTATCCGCAACTTTCCCTGTTCGACAGGAGCCAGAAGCTGCGCGACACGCTGTTGGGACCGCGTGTGGATCCCGATATACCCCCGCCTCGCATCCAGGCGCGCCCGCCGGTGCAGCCGCCGCTTCCGGAGCCGCCTGCCGGTGAGAACCTGCCGCTCCCGGATGTGCCCGGGCAAAGCGCGCCGGAGGCGCCCCCGGAAGCCTTGTGGAGCCAGCCCTTCTTCCAGGAAGAGCTTACGCGCAGTCAGCTTGAACGTTACGCGCTGGAGCTGGTGAACGAGGATCGCCACCAGCTGGGCCTGCATCCGCTCGAGTGGGATGACACCGCCGCTCACGTGGCAAGAGAGCAGGTCGAGGATCTGGCGCGGCGCAACACCGTTTCCCACCTGAACTCCAAAGGATTGAACCCCGACCAGCGCTACACGACAGCCGGCGGCAACGATGCTCTGTTAGAGAATCTGGCCGCCATACCCAGCGATCTGGCACCGAAGGACAATCGGGCTCTTGTCGCTCGCGCCATCTTCATAATGAAGGGCAGGCAGGACGACCGGGATGCCCTGCTTTCCCCTGACGCCACGCACTTCGGCTTCAGCATCGGTCGCACTCACAACAAGCAATACGTCGTTGCCTGCGCGGAGGTTATCACCAAGCATGCCATCATGCACCCGATTCCTCACGAGATCAAAGTGGGGGAGAAGATCGAAGTAAAAGGCGTCATACTGCAACCCTATAGATTCCAACGGCTGACGCTGGCCTGGGAGGGGCTGCCGGACAAGCCGCCGGCCGATCCCGAGGAGGTATCGACCGAGGCCATGCCGTACTTCCCACCGCTCGATTTCGTCGCCTATGCGCAGAAAGCCGAGAAGGACTGGGAGAAGACCAAAGCAATCCTGCGCACTGTCGGGGTGATGGCGGCCATTGCCGGCGGCATGTTCGTACCCCCGGTGGCGCTGGCAGCGCCGCTCATTGCCATGGCGGGCACCGGCGGCGAAGCCAAAGCAGCGCCGGACATCCCGGTGCGCGGCGGTATCAAGTTAGAGGGCGCGCTTTTCCAGGGCAACGTGCCTGTGGATAACAACGGCAAAGAAGGGCTATATTACATAACTGTCTGGGCGGCCAGCCCTGAGGCCAAGCCAGTGCCGGTAAGCCGGCGCACGGTGGTGGCAAAGACCGACAAGGTGGAAGATGCAAACAGAGAGCCGCAACGCAAGGAAAAACAGGAAAAGCAGGAAAAGTGACGGGATAAGACTCTGCCTGTCTGCCACCCTTATCGGTTGGCTGCTGTCTGCGGCGTTGCTGTCTGCGGCGCTGCCGGCTGTTGCCGCCCCTTGCAATTGCGAGCGCGACAGCCAGGCAGCCCCGGGAGAATTCGCATCGGGACGCGACAACAGTGAGTCCGCCATTTATACGATAGCCGAGGATCCCAAACCGGCACCGCCTTTCAAGGGCACCGCATCCAGTACCACGCTCGAGGGCGGCGCGCAGTCGACCATGCTCCAGGGCGGGACACAATCGACAATGCTTCAAGGAGGCACGTCGTCGACCATGCTTCAGACCGGCACGCAATCGACCTTGCTCCAGACAGGCACGCAATCCACCCTGATTCAGGGCGGCACGCAGGCAGCGATGATTCAAGGTCAGGTCGAGCGGGAAGGCGGTCCGGTCAACATCCTTTTCCTGATCGATGCTTCTTATAGCATGAAGGAGAAGCTCGGTGGAACCGACCAGAAGATCGACGCCGCCAAGCAGGTACTCCAGAACGCTCTTTCTCGCATCCCAACGGATGTCAATCTCGGCCTGCGTGTCTTCGGCCAGGGGTTCGCAAACGATCCTTCCATCGATTGCACTCAGTCCGCCCTGCTCGTTCCGATGGGGCAAGGCAACAGGCGGGCAATCATCGAGCAGGTGCGCCAGATCAAGCCGTTCGGCCTCACACCTCTTACTTACGCGCTCATGCAGAGCGAGCACGACCTCCGCGGCGTGCGTGGGCAAAAGAACCTTATCCTCATCACCGACGGAGCCGAAACCTGCGGCGGCAATCCCTGCCAGTATGTGCGCCGGCTCAATGAGATGGGGATCAAGGTACGAGTCGACATCGTCGGTCTCGGTCTTAAAAGAGATCGGGATGCCCGCGACCAGTTGAACTGTATCGCCGAGGTCTCGGGCGGCAAGTATTACGACGCAAACACCGCCGCCGAGCTGATCGACAGCGTCAGCCGCAGCGTCAGCAAAGCGATCAGCGGCCGCGTGCTCACCAAAGGCGCCCGCGGCGAAACGCCACCAGATCTCGTGCCCATCGAGCGCATGCTCAAGTGAGGCATGCCCGTGCGTTCTGCTAGTCTTACCTCCGCCTGTTGACGCGGGGAGCGCCACCGCAACAGCAGGAACAGTCTGAGCCGTGCCGGCCACGCTCCTGCTGCGATCTGGCACTGGGACGGTAGCGTCGTCGCTCTTCTTCAGCAAAGACCTCAGCGATGAGTCGCTCCATGGCTCGCTGTTCGGCCTCGGTCAAAGGTCTGGGCGGAGGCTTATCTATCTGTCGCTCTGCGCGTGATGGCCACGAATTGACGGGGGGCTTTCTGTCCATCCAGTCTGTCTCCAGGTCGCTGGTAGTCGTGTTGCGTGCTCGATTGTAGCCAGCTGGTGATGACTCCGGAAGGCAGAATTGCCGGCCGCCGGCCTGTGCAATTCTGCACATCAACTCACCATCCGCCCGTCCAGTCTGTCAACGGCCAGTCACCGACGAAAGCGTCAGGGCTCCGACGCAAAGCCCGATGAGAATAATGGGAACGGCGATCGCACACACGGCGATACCGCAGCCCAGTGCCAGAGCACCAAACAGGAGCCGCTGGGCTAGAGTGCGCTTAGGCGCTGGTTGAGCCGGCTCTGCGCGTTTGGCGAGAGCGCACCACAGGAGCACCAGAATTCCCACCGGCAGCCAGGCAAGGGTGAGCAGGAGCACGCTTTTGCCTACCGCCTGACCGGCCGGGCTGGTGATGGCTTCCCACAATAACACAACAACGTTGAAGACCAGCACAATCTCGACACCGCGCATGATGCCGGTCTCCCCCTTAGCCAGCGACTCAGTCGATGAGAGTTCGGGCGGCAGACGATCCTTGGAGCTGTACACCTTGCCGTCGAAAGCCACTGCTGCAGCAATCTGATCCCTGGTCGCACGAAGAATCCGCTCGGGCTCCCCGATGTTGAACATCGGGCTGATGTCGTAGCTCAGCTCCAGCCTAATCCTGTTGTCACCAATTGCAAGGAAGTTGACCTCCAGGAGCAGGCGCCGCTTCAAGCGAAGCTTCCTCTGATACTCCATCGTCGCCGTGATTCGACCGCCGTCCCTGTCTTCCTCCACGCGCCAGGAGAATTGGTCGGATGACGATTTGCGAATGGCCTCGGCAACCAGATCCCAGGTCCCATCGAAGGAGTAGACGCTTATCATGTAATCCCTCGGCAACAGGCTCATGGCTGAACTCCTCGTCTATTTCCTTGACAAACCGGCGACATCGAGCCCATTCCGGTAAAACATGTTGTACGTATCGAACGGAATAATGCGACCATCCGGGTGCACGATGTGCACGCACGTTCTCTTGACCGACCTGACATCAAAGTTGTATCGGTCCAGAAATTCCATGATGATCAGTCGAAAGATATTCTTGTATGATAGCTCAGCCGGGAATTCCAGCTTGGGAAGGCAGCACAGCAGGTTGCCGATTGCGTGAGAAGCCTTTCCGCTGGCTTTGTCCAGCGAGAACAGCTCAATCAATCTCTTCCTTATGGCCGGGTCGGATTCATATTGAATCGTGTTCCGCGCCTCATTGAGCAGGATCTCCGGGCCGATTACTCCGGATAGCGGCACGACGGCGTCCGGCGTCTTCAGTGCGTACGCCATGGCGATGCAATCCGGATGGCACGGCACCGGCAGTATGTCGTCAGCCGCAAAGACGCCCGACTGTTCAAGTATCCTTTGCCTGACCTCGGCAAGCGTCAGCCTGTCTTTGCACGGATCGAAGCCGTCCACGCGTCCTGCCATCTGAATCGGCTGAAATGTAACGCCACGCACGCTGGGCTGCTGCAGGGCAAAATCGATTATCTCCCCGATCTCGTCATCGTTCTGTCCCTTTGCCAGCGTGACGACCAGGGTCGTCGAAATCTCGAATTCATTGAGATGCTCAATCGCCTGTCTTCTGACCCGCGTCAAATCCTCTCCGCGCAGCCGCGTCAGGTTGTCTGCTTTCAAGCTGTCGAACTGCAGGTACACCTCAAAACACGGCATGTATTCCGCCAGTCTCCGGCAGAACTCGCGGTCTCTGGCGATCCTTACGCCATTGGTGTTGACCATCAGATGCCGGATCGGCTTCGTCCGCGCCAGATCCAGGATAGACCAGAACTCGGGATGGATGGTGGGCTCTCCGCCGCTTATCTGCACCACATCCGGTTCACCCTCGTTCTTGACCAGCTCGTCTAGCATGAATCCGATCTGGGACAGCGACCGGTGCGCGCCCGCGGACGGACCGGATGCGGCATAGCAGACAGGACATTCCAGATTGCACCTGTCCGTGACCTCGATCAGCGTCAGGCAACTGTGTTGCTCGTGATCGGGACAGAGCCCGCAGTCATAGGGGCAGCCGAACTCAGTATTTGTGTTGAAACGCAGCGGCAGCTGTCCAGGCTTCAAAAAACTGCGAGCGAGCTTGTAGTATTCGATGTCCGTGGAAACAAGGACCTTTTCGGAACCGTGCTCCAGGCAGTGCTTCTTCAGAAACACGCAGTTGTCCTGAAAAACAATCTTCGCTTCAACCCTTCTCAGACATGTGGAGCAAAGGCTGTTCGTAAGCTCGAAAAACACATATGGGCGCTCAGCTCCCATCTGCTTCTGCCTCGACCTCCTTTGCGGGGGCGAGCTTTGCCATCAAATATGGTGCATAGTACAAGTAGGCACCGATGGCAGTGACCTGCTCTATGTCAAGCCCAAGGTAGACGTGAGGAACCGGTTTGATGAATTCCACAAAGAACCTGAATCCCAGGTAGGCGAGAATGAAAATCTTCCACAGCTCTCCCTGCTGCAACTGCAACCTGACCAGCTTCGGCCATGCTGCCAGAAAGCCGATCAAAAACAGCATCTCGTAAATCTGAGTGGGATGGCGACGAACACCGTCGCCGAAGTCGAAGCCCCAGGGCAAATCGGTTGCCACTCCCCATGTTTGATCGTAGTAACCGCTCAAGAAGCATCCCAGACGGCCCACGATGATGCCCACGGCCAGAGGAACCACGAAGCTGTCGCCAGTTGCGGACCTGACCTTTACAATCTTCTTGGTCAGCTCAATTGCCACCCAGCCGCCGACAAGCGCTCCCACCAGGGACTTGCCTGCGGCCAGCATCTGCCAGTCGGTTATGTGGCGCAGGAACGCAACCGGATCCTGGAGCCAGTAGAACACCTTGCATCCAATGGCAGCCCCAAGCGTGCCGCCGATGATAATCGGAACGCGCTTTTCAAGATTGAGCGAATCTCGTTTCTTGAGCTTGAGATAGAGTCGGAAGGCAACCCAGAAGGACAGTGCCTCGAATACGAGGTGGTAGGTTGGCGGAAAGTGCCCGATTTGCATTGAGATGCTGGCCTCAGAACCAACCCGCTTTTATATCACAAAGAAGCACTGGCAGAAGCGAGCGCATCCTTGAGTTCCCTGGCAGATGAATGACACCGTTGCCTGTCCTTTTCGAGCGCCCGCATTACTTCCCTTACCAGCCAGTCCGGCACTGCCAAGTCTGGCGGGATGGGCGGGGGGCTTTCGTGTATCTGCTTGTGAACGACCTGGATCGGGTTCTCGGCGTCGAACGGAGGATTGCCTGTCAGACACTCATACATGATGCAACCCAGTGAATAAATGTCCGTTCGATGATCGAGCCTCTGCCCCAGACAGTGCTCCGGGCTCATATAATGCGGGCTGCCGAAGAGATCGCCTGTGCGCGTCAATTTGTGAGTTGTCTGGATGCTCTTGGCCAGGCCGAAATCTACGATCTTTACACGAAAACCGGCACCCTCCCGAACGATCATGACGTTGTCCGGCTTCAGGTCCCTGTGGATCACGTCGTGTTCGTGCGCATGGGCAAGGCCCTCACAGATCTGCAGAAATATCGGAAGCGCGTGCTGGATATCCATGGGCTTGCCCAATAGCGCGCGAAGATCCATTCCGTCCAGGAAATCCATTACCAGATATGGCTGCCCGTCCGGCGTGATGCCGAAGTCCTGTACAGAGATCACATTAGGATGAGAAAGCAGGCTTACAGCTTTGGCCTCCTGGCGGAACCGCTTGACCATGAGTACGTCGGAGGCAAGGTGAGAATGAATCACCTTTATCGCAAAGTACTTACCGAGCTCGCTGTGTCTGGCCTTGTAGATGCTGCTCATGCCTCCTGAGCCGAGCACCGACAGTATTTCATAGCGGTCTGCCAGTGTCGTTCCCAACATGCGATCGCAGGTCAGCTTGCTGAGCGGAGAACCGTCCTCGGGGCACGATTCGGTCTCCTCGGGAAACTCTTTCACGCATTCCAAACAGACGTTTTTCAGCTGCGGAGCACGCTCCTGGATTTTGTCAGCCGAGTCAGCCTGAGCGGCACTTTTTTGCGCTTCCTCGGCGCGTTTGCGCTCAATGGCAAAGCGCATGGCCCGCACCAACAGCCGGCCGCTGATGTCTCCTTTGAACAGGTAATCCTGGGCGCCCGCTTTCACGGCTTCCATAGAACGGCAGTATCTTCCAGCCCCGTAAGGACAACAACCGGCAGCCCCGGTGCGTGCTCACGGATGCTGAGAAACGTATTGAGACCTCCGGCGACGGTCACATACGAGGATCCAGCCGATCCGAAATCTCCGCAGACAGTCGGCGCCGAGCAGTTTCATCAATGGGCGACACGTCTGAGCAGGGCCGAAGGGCGCCAGCCGGCTGCCACCATAATTGGTTACAACCCGGCGCCGTCCCAGCCGGTTCACCGCCGGTAACCACACAAGATCTAGATCGTGGGAGATAAAGCCGTGTCCTCAACAAAACCCGAAAGCATTAAGCGCAGATTTATGACATACGGCCGCGACTTTGCCATCGCCGTCCCGGAGGGATGGAACCAGTCGCTGCGACTCGACGGCGTGCATACCGGTTGCACGACTACGGACATGTGACGTGGCAGCCGCCCGGGGTCACCGACGCCTCATTGGGCTGGCAAATTGTCAACTGGCTGGAAGGCGGTCCGGAATGGAACGTCTTCCAGCGCCTGCTGTCCACCACCGGCGAAATCGATCGTGAAGACCTCCGGCTCTTGTATCCCGCGCTAATACGGATACCCATAGAGTTCATCACCGAGTGTGCTGTCGCCCCACACCCAACATTTGGTCCTACGCTTGTGGTTCGCTACACATATCCAGAAGAAGGGCCCTGCGGCATCGTTCTCTATGCCGTGTCTTCGACCGGGGAGAATGACCTCCACATGATCAGCTACGAGGGACAACAACCCTCCTTCAGCCGATATTTGAATGAAGCGGCGGCGAGCATGAGTTCCATAAGGCGGGTTTAGAGGCTCGTATCCTCCGCGGCTGCCTCTTCCTGTCGAGCACAACGCGATACGGTACATCGGCGCTCTGTTCAATTCAGGTGTACGAGCCTCGGTCACTGCCAGTGTGCGCGTCTGCGATCAACACATCGAGAAGGTCAAGGTGCCATCGGGCTTGAAAATCGACTCCCTTACTTGCGCCAGATCATGCAGCGCCGCCTCCACCAAACGCTGGGCTTCCTGCCTGTCGCCATTGTCGAGGGCCTCGACCGCTGCCCTGTAGTTGCGCACGAGGGCATCCAGGCGATTGCGCGCCCTGTCGGCAGATCTGTGCTGCCAGCGCTGCAGGACGTTCTTCAAATCGACGGCCGCCAGGGCATCGATGGCGCGCCAGTAGTCGCCCTCTGCTTGCGCCATGCGGACAGCTACGCTCTTGCTGCTGGAGCTTTTCACAGCCTCGTGCTGGCTTGCAAGCCGGCTCAAAGCGATGCCCAGCGTAGCCAGCCTGCGCCGCATCCCCTCCCGCTTGAACCAGGCTTGCCAGGAAGAAAGCACTGCCGGACGCTCAGGGGCGCATGCCGATGGTGGCGCGCAGGCTGGCGTCACCGGCCATCCTGTCAGCCAGCGGCGTATACTCGTTGGTCAGCCACATCGGATAAATGCCGAGCGCGATGATGAAAAACGAGAGCGCCGAGGCCACTACCGCCTCGGTACCGTTGATATCGCCGAACTTGCCGGTCCAATTCCTGGTCATCGGCCCGAAGAATAGCCGCTTGAGCAGCCACAGCATGTATCCAGCCGAGAGAATCACGCCGGTGCCGGCGGCAATGACACAAGCTTTCACGACAGGCGAGTCGGCATGCAGGGCCGCCATGGGCGATACGAACGACCCGTAGAAGACGGTTACTTCAGCAACGAAGCCCGAAAGTCCGGGCAGCCCCAGGTTAGCCAGGGCGGCAAGCATCCAGAAATAGAAGATGTATGGAGTCTGCTTGGCCAGCCCTCCGCCGACTTCGGCGATCAGCCTGGTGTGGCAGCGGTCGTATATGGTGCCCACCAGGAAGAAGAGGGCGGCGGAAATGACACCGTGGCTCACCATCTGGAATATGGCACCGTTCAAGGCAGCCGCGGACAGCGACCCCAGCCCCATGGTGATGAAGCCCATGTGGCTGACGGAAGACAGCGCTATGACACGCTTCATGTCGTCTTGAACCAGGCAGGCGATGGCAGCCCAGACGATATTGAAGGCGCCGATGGCCATGAGCGCCACACCGAAGCTTATGATTGCATCGGGAAAGAAACCCAGGCAGATCCTTACCAGACCATACGAGCCCATCTTGAGCAGAAGCCCGGCCAGGATCATGGAAATCGGGGTGGGAGCCTCCACGTGCGCGTCGGGCAACCAGGTATGGAACGGGAAGGAGGGCAGCTTAATCAGGAAGGCGAGCAGGAACCCCAGGCAGGCGATGGCTTGCACCGATGCCACCAGCTGTGGAGCGGCCGAGGCCAGCTTGACCATGTCGAAAGTCTGATAGGCCGGGCCGAGCTGCCCGAGCTGGAAGTACATGTACAGCAGCGCCGCCAGCATGAGCACGCCGCCGAAAAAGGTGTATATCAAGAACTTCCAGGCCGCATAATCGCGTCGGGGGCCGCCCCAGATGGCAATCAGCAGGTACATGGGGACGAGCTCCAGCTCGTAAAGGACAAAGAACTGAACGAGATCCAGCGAGATGAACACACCCAGAATCGAGGTCGTCAACAGCATGACCATGCTGTAGTAGAGCCGGGGGCGCTGCGCATCCACAGACCGGCTGGCTAGAATTGCCATCAGTGTTACGCCTGTGGTCAACAGCACGAGACACAGGCTCATGCCGTCGATGCCGACGTGGTAGTCGATCGGGAACGGTGCTTTGATCCAGCTGACCTGCTCGACGAATTGCATGCCGGCAAACGACGGGTCGAACCCGAGCGCCAGCCACACCGAAAGCGCCACCATGACAAGCCCGAGGCCGATCGCCATCTTGCGTGCGGAATTCTCGGGACAAAGGGGGATGGCCAGGCTTCCAAACAGCGGCACAGCAAGCAAGCAAGTCAAGAGATGGGGGATCACTGCATTCTCCTTTTCTCCCTCCGGAACTGAGCGGCTCCATCGCGCCGCCTGCCCCGGGGACAAGTCGGCATCAGTATATCGAGGAGACGCCTGTGTGTTCCAGCTAAAGCCCGACAAGACGCCCTAATTGAAGAATTGTTGAAACGAAAATATTTCTCACCACGCATCGCCGCCTCGAGCCGTCGATGCTGTTGGCAATCAGTAGGATTTGCGCCTGTGCCTGAGGAATTCGAACTTTGCCGCCGGCGGCGATAAATCCCGCCCGTACGTAGATCAGGTTTTAACCGGCGTCCGGCCCTTGTATATTGATAGGCCCGCCCGCCGGGGACGGCCGGGGCT
>DATNRD010000695.1:0-3787 GCA_036703665.1 Candidatus Obscuribacterales bacterium | reverse complement strand
CCTTGCTGGTCGCTGGTCAGGTGCGGGTGCAGCATCTTCACTGCCACAAAGCGGTCACGCACGAAGTCCCTGGCCTTATAGACGACCCCCATGCCCCCCTTGCCGATTACGGAAAGAATCTCGTACTTGTCTGCAAGCCTTGTGCCGATCAGCATTGCTTCCGAAACCCTGGGAGCGTGCTTGTCGAAGTTCGGGCAGATTGAGGAGTCCGGCGCCATCCCGGTGCCGCACTCAGAGCAAATATTGCCCAGGATTCTCGTGTTCTCGTCCGACCCGTCCACGACAGCAATTGTATCGCTGCCCGAAAGCAGTTTGGGGTGAATATACTTGCGAAGCGACATAAAATAGGGACCTATGAGAACGGTCCTGGCCGCCCTGGCCCTTATCCTGCTCGCCTGTTCCGCCGCACCTGCCGTGGAGTTGTCAGCCATGCCCACCCGTAATCCGCCCGGTGAGGCCGCATCATTCACCAAAGCCGGTTCCACCCAAACCGCTGACCGCCGGCGCACATCGGTGTTCGCTGCGCTGCTCAAGTTGCCTGAGCTGGGTTCCTACGAGGTCTCACCGGATGGGCGCTGGGCAGCCTGGAGCTGGTACCGGGTCGGCCCTGCCGCGGACGTCTTCGTCGCGCCGGCGGACGGTTCGGGCCCGCCACTCAGAATGACCAGGACATCGCAAGATACCTATGTAGCCAGCTGGACCAGGGACAGCCGCTCTCTTCTGGTCGGCGAGGATCGAGACGGAGACGAGCGTGTGCGCTTGTTCAAAATAGACCTTGACAGACCCGGCAAGATGACCGCCCTGACTGAACCCTCACCGCGATACTACCTGCGAGGCGGGCAACTTCACCCGAATGGTCGCTGGCTTGTTTACGGGGCCAACTTTGACTTTGCCTCAACTCAGGAAATTGAGCCCACATGGGTCTATCGCCACGATCTCCAGAGCGGGGAACACAAGGTCCTGGCACGCCCAATTAGGGCCGGTGGTGGCGTGCCCCTGTTGAACAATCAGGGCACGCACATCCTTTACGACCGCAACGACCTCGACCCGTCCGGCCGGCAAATCTGGCTTGTCGACATAGAGGGAGGCCAAGACCGCGAGATCTTGAACTTCGGGGCAAAGGCAAAGGTCTTCGCCTCATGGTTTCCCGATGGCAGGCGCATCGTCTTCTTAGCTGAAGCCGGGGACCATCGGCGCCTGGGGATTTTCGACCGTGAAACCGGATCGACACGCTGGCTGATAGACGACCCGACGAGGAACATCGAAAAGGCGTTTGTCCCCGATGGAAGCAAGGAGATAGTGGTAGTCGAAGTCAAAAACGCCGGCATAAGGTGCTCGTTGTTGAACCCGGACAGCGGGAAGGAGATCTTCATGGAGAGGCTGCCCGGGAACCTGATGCCGCTGGCACCGCTACCTGATGACAGATGGGTCTGTCTTTACTACAGCTCTACACAGCCGCGTGACCTGGTTCGTTATGCCAATGCCGCTGGGGAGCCGCAGCACTTCTCCAGCATCACCCGGCTGTGGGAACGCACGCAGTTGACCCCGCGTGATCTGGCACCAGCCGAACCGATTTCCTGGCAATCCTCGGATGGGCTGACGATTCACGGCTGGTTGTACCGAGCCGCTAACCCAAAGGGCACAATTGTGTGCGTGCACGGCGGGCCCACCGGGCACAGCGAGGACGCCTTCGATGTCGAAATTCAAGCGCTCGTCGCGAAGGGCTTCAACGTCCTTGATCCCAATTACCGCGGTAGCACCGGATACGGTCTCCCCTTCCAGGACGCGATCAAGAAAGATGGCTGGGGAGCTCAGGAACAGGAGGACATCCGCGCCGGAATCCAGGCGCTCATTGACAGAGGAATCGCGCATCCCGGCAAGATCGGAATAACCGGCACCTCATACGGTGGCTACTCCTCGTGGCATGCAATCACACACTGGCCGAAGGATCTTCTGGCGGCGGCCGCGCCGATATGCGGCATGACAGATCTGACAGTCGACTATGAGACAACGCGCCCGGATCTTCGCCCTTACAGCGAGGAAATGTTGGGCGGCTCACCCGAACAGATTCCCCAGAAGTACAAGGAGAGATCCCCGATCAATTTTGTGCACAACATAAAAGGCAAGCTGCTGATTGTTCAAGGACTTCAAGACCCCAACGTCACCCCGGAGAACGTGCGCGCCGTGGAAGCCGCGCTCAAGTCCGCCGGAGTGGCTTACGAGCTCCTTGCGTTCAGCGACGAGGGACACGGCATTCACAAACCTAAAAACCAGCGCGTCCTGTGCCGGCGCCTCGCTCAGTTCTTCTCAGACGCTTTCAGGGACTCTCCGCGGTCATAGCATAGCCTGCATTCCCTGGACATGGTCGGCAATCGCTGTCGGTAAATGCGTGTAGCCCGGCATGTCTTATGTCTTCATGCGCCTTTGCAGTTGTTGGATATGGTGCGCCGGCAAGCTTTCGCGCATCGCCGCGGATATCACCTGTTCCAGATAACTTATTGCGGGATCCATTTCTTGCTTGTGCCGCAGCTTGTTGTCAACATTGAACACATGGGCTGATAAGCCTCTTCCGTCGATGACGATTCGCCGAATTTCCTCTACATAGTTCGGTCTTTCCTTTGCCTGAAATGCTTTAAGGCCCTCGGGATCCGTTACTAAGTACGCCAGCCCTGGCAGCTCCGAATCCTCAGCGGGATCAAATGTTGCCGTGCCTCCGCCCCACTTCTTTGATTCATTTCTCCAAGACAGGCGCGCCTCTGGCATTGTTGCGGGAAAAGCATCAACGACAATTTTTTCGTAGTCAAATCCAAGGTGCGAGAACGCCTCCATTAGGTGTTTTCGATCCATGTTGATTCCGTATGTGAACACCCAGGTGTAACCGCGAAGGCGATAACGCGATATACGCTCGTTTGCTCGATCCTTCCTGACTTCTTCGAACAAATTCCGACGCCGTTGAAAAACTGCGTATACTGTCTTCTCGGCAACTTCCTGGCGCACGGCAGCCGCAATCTCGGACGCACTAAAGTCGCTGTCGCCAAACTTTGCTGCTGCCACGATTACCCTGCGCAGCGCTTCCCCTCGCTTCAGTGGACCTGAATCATCCGAACCAACAATATGAGTTTGTACTTTAGGCAGTAAGGCATCTACAGCACCGCCGGTTCGCCCCAAGTCGGTTTCCTCCAGCAAACTTGCCAGTTCTTCGTACCGCGCCGCTAACTGGCGGAACCGCTCTGCGTCATTGCGCAATTGCTCCGGCCTGACTTCAAACATCTACGTATACTCCACGCTGAGTAGGCATAGATTAATTTTACACCAGCTTGCGACTGCTGCAAACCGAATCACCGCGCCAAGCCGCCGCCAGTCATGGGGACGAGCTTGCCAATCGACCCTCTTGACTAGACCGAGTTCATCTGGTAACGTAGAGTCTACGTAGACTCCACGGCGAGCAAGGAGAAGTGAAATGTGCCGATTGCTAGCAGTTTCCGCCAACCGTCCAACTGACATCCGTTTATCCTTCAGAGAATTTGAAGTCCTGTCTCAGGAACATTCCCATGGATATGGCTTCGCATACCATGCTGCTGACGGCCGGTTGATCGTATCAAGAGCGCCGACACGCTTGGATGGTGACCGTCGTGGCAGAGAAATACGGCTCTGTTGAAATTTAAGTGGGTACGAAATTAGTTACATGTGGGTTGAGCTGAGAAAAATCGAGCTTTCCAGCCCGCAGAAATATTACGGTGCGGATAGTTGAGAAGCGCACGTACCCGCGTGCGGTCCGCTTTGCCGC
>DATNRD010000694.1:0-5305 GCA_036703665.1 Candidatus Obscuribacterales bacterium | reverse complement strand
GGCGGGGCGAAGGCAGCTTGCCGCTTCTTGTCAGAGGAGGGCCTGGCCGACTCCGGCTTGCGAGCGACCTCGGGTTTCTCGGGTCCTTTCGCGCCGGACGGCTTCCGCACCGGTTCTGCCAACCTGGCGGTCTTCTCCACTATCGCTGCACCGGCGGACCTGGTAGCCCCCTGGGCGGTTCCCGCGCTCGTGGCCTTGCTCGACTTTTCCCCCACGGGAGCAGCTGCGGGAACCGCTGCCTGTGCACCGGCCTGATTGGCCGGACCCGCGCTTGATGCCCTGGCCGAACCGGAGGCACGGATGGAGGTTATCGACCAGATGCCCCCGGCTTTAGAGACGTCGGCCTGAAAGCTGACCGGGGTGCCGGCCACGCTGTAGGTAATCCTGTCTGCGCTGGAGGCCACGCGGCGCACCTTGAAGTTGCCCGCCTCAGGAGACTTGTTGTCGCGAACCAGTTGCTCGCCGGCGCTCCCGAGGTAGCGCCGGTGTGACGGCAGCAGATCCGGGTAGCGCATGCAGCGTGCCACTGCATATAGTGCCGTGAACGGGCCTCTTCCGTAGTCGTAGCGCGAAAGATAGTGTGCGTCCTTCCACTCCAGGTACTGATGCGCCGTGCTGTCGTCCGCCTGGCCGACGGTGCTGAACAGGCGTTCAGACTGGCCCAGGGAGACAAGCGACAGATCCAGCACGATGTCGCGCCCGTTTGCTGCAAACCTGGCTGAGCCCTCGCCCCGGATGGCGGGCAAGAGCTTGTCCGTTTCGTCCGAGATGTCGTCGGGCATAAGCGCATAGACTTTCACCTGCGGACGATGCGGCGGCTGTCCGGCGCTGTGTCCGAGCATGACCAGCATCGGCCCGGCCGACTCGTTGATGATGCGGGCATCGTCGAAAACCTCTATCCCGGACAGGGGAAACACCTTGGTGCCGGGGCCGCTCTTCATGACCAGGTAATCAGACGCCTGCAGGTTCATGTCGACCTCGACCACCTTGAGTGCCCGAGGCAGGTCGAACACATGGATTTCGAAGAAGTTGCCCGGGAGCAGTTTCCTCAGCTTCTCTGCCAGGACTTGATTCGGTTGTTGACTGGCCCTGGCAAGATACGTGCGGAGCGCGCGGTCGAACTCGTCGTGGAGGCGCTTGCCCTCTTCGGGCTTAGCCGGACCGGCGGCAACTTGCTTGGCTAGGCGGGCAAGGTTCTTCTCCGGGTCGGTCAACCCCGGCAGAATGGCCGACGCGCCCGCCCACAGCGTCAAACTGGCGGCAAGCACGATCCCGCCCAGTTTCAGGCTGAGCGGCAAAGGCTTGCGCTTGAACTTGTGGCCGCAAACCTTGCATTTCTTTGCTGCAACGGAGTTTCTTTGACTACACTCTGGACAACGCATGAATCTGAAACTGTCGTCGGCTATGTCAAGCCGCGCCCCCGGGCAGGCCCGAATAAGTAGTCTACTAGATATGCGCATCAGAATTGTCTAAACCTTTATGTGACAATAATGGTGTAGCCAGACAATTCAAAACTTTCCGGTCTTTGTTAGTTCTCTCTCAATTACGAGGATTACCGCGTGCTAATCCAGGAGAGGCGGCGGACTGCTCGCCATACCCGTAGCTAGAATGTTGGTTGTTTTCCGGGGACGCAATCGATGGAAGAGTCTTTTGCCCGCCGCCAACTCATCGAGGTTTGCCGTCTGGCTTATTCTCGCGGGTACATTTGCGGCACAGAGGGGAACTTCAGTATGCGTCTGGCCGATGAACGCATTGTGTCCACCCCGCGCGGGACGTGCAAGGCGCGCATCGAGCCGGAAGAGCTGGTCTTAACCGACCTGGACGGCAAGGTAATTGAAGCCGGCCGGTCCGGCGCGGCGGTAAACGCGAGGATGCCTTCGACAGAGCTGTCCATGCATCTGGCCGCTTACCACGCTCGTCCGGACGTGAAGGCTGTGGTGCATGCTCACCCGACCGTGACCGTGGCCTTCACCGTAGCCGGTGTCAGCCTGTCCAAGTGCATTCTCCCTGAGACGGTCTGCACGCTGGGGGTCATTCCGGTAGCACCATATGCGACACCAAGCACGGAAGAAGTTCCCGCGAGCATTGAGCAGCTAATCGGCGCGCACGACGCAGTGGTGCTCGATCACCACGGAGCGCTCACCGTCGGCAGCGACTTGTGGGACGCCTTCTACAAGCTCGAGACACTGGAGCACCATGCCCAGACTCTGCTCGTTGCGCATCTGCTGGGCGGGCCGAAGCCCTTGCTTTCCTCGCAGGTAAAGAAACTTCTGGATATTCGATCGGTGTATGGTTTTACGCGCCCGCTGCCGGTTAACATGCTCACCAGTCCGGAGTGCAGCGAGCCTGACCAGGAGACACCTGCTTGAGCGAGCCTCTTCACCCCGAGGAGACCATCACCTCCCTTTACTTGATGCGCCACGGCCACACGAAAGCGACCGAGGAAGGAAAGCTCTACACCGATCCCGAAGCACCGCTGACCGAGCGCGGAAGGCAGCAGGCCGAGGCGCTGGCAGCCTGGCTCGGCAGCCAGCACCCCGACGTTCTTTTGAGCAGCCCTGCCACCCGAGTACGCTCGACCGCCGACATCATCGCTGCCGCCATCGGGCAGCAGCCGGCGATTGTGGAGGGTCTTAACGAATGGCACGTCGGCGATTGGGAAGGGAAAAGCTACTGGGAGATAAAAAAGGCTGAGCCGGAGCTGTACAAGAAATGGTCGGACGATCCCATTCACAATGCCCCGCCGGGTGGGGAGTCGGTAGTCGATTTGTGCAAGCGGGTTAAAGGACAGCTCGAAGAGCTGCTGGTTGCTTATCACGGAAAGCGTGCCGCACTGGTTACGCACGCCGGTGTAATCCGCGGCATCCTCGTGGCTGCTTTGAGCATGCCGCCGGAGAACTTCTGGCGCCTGTCCGTGCCGACGGGATCGGTGACAAGGGTGGACTTCAGCGAAAACTTCGCCCTGGTGCACTACCTGGCTCTGCGCCCCGGACACGACCCGCGTTAGGCGCCTAAGTCTCTGGCGGGAGCGCTATGCGATTTAACCAAGTTTGCTACGAATTCCGGCCCCGTGCGGAGCCGAGGAAATGCCCTGGGGGAGCGACTTTACGGTTTTCACCCGAGATCCGGGCTTTTGCCATTTTTGGTTGAAGCAGAGAGGGTACGCGGAGCGCCACGCCGGCAGGCGCTATTGACCGCCGCCCGGCTGCCCCCCGCCCGGTCCGCCCGGCATGCCCTGACCAAGCTGGCCGCCCGGACGCTGCTGCATCAGCTGGACCAGCTTCTGCCTCTGGTCCGGATTGAGGATGCTGCGAATCTTGAGCATCAGCTTCGTGCGTTCGAGAGCCTGCTCGGATTGAACCTTGTTGATTTCGTCCTGCTTGGCCAGCACGGATTGCTCGTCCGGACTGGGCTGCAGCGACAGGTTGCGCATGTCGCGCATCGAGGCCATCATCTGTTGAGCGCGTGCCCTGGCACCGGTCTCGAATTGCTGCGCCGCTGCTCTAATCTGCCCCAGCTGGTTTTCGTCGGCCCCGGCTGCCCTGTAAATAGCGAACGGATCTGGCTGAGGCGATCCGGGACCGCCCGGTTGCCCCTGGCTTTGCACCACCTGTGGTGCAGCCAGCACGATGCCCAGTGCCAGTGATAGAACGGCTGCCACCTTACCCCTGCCCGCCATATGTCGTCCTCCTGTCTTTCTCATCCGTGCTGCCGCCAGGTGAGAAGAGTTTAGCACTTCTGTAACTATAACCCCTTTGAGACCTGCGTGAGCAGATCGTTACCGCCAGCAAGACGACCCGGCAATGAAAATTGTTTCGCGGCTTTCAGTTGGCGCGCCTCACTCGATCCCCAGGTGGATGAAAGGAGCCCAGGCGTGCACCGGCTGTCCGGCTGAGACGGCTTTTTGCTGGGCGCGCCTCAATGCTGCGGCGATGGAGACCTTGCCCGCCTGCCAGGTTCGGTGAAACTCCTGCATGAGGTCGGCGGTCGAACGGTCGGCGACCTCCCAGAGGCTGAGGATGAGGTTCGGCATGCCGGCGTACATGAGCGCGCGCGCCAGACCCAGGATCTCACCGCCCGGCGTCACCATGTTCACGCCTGTCTGGCAGGCGGAGAGCACCAGAAGCTGACCGCAATGCGTTCTCAGCACGTTTCCTTGCAGTATGGAGGCAGCCGAGAGAATGGTACCGTCGGCAAGCACCAGACCGGAGGCCAGCGGCTCTTCAGGATTGAAGACGGCGTGTCCGGCGAAGTGTATGACCGGATACTGGCTGAACAGTGCAGGCAGGGCGTCTTTGACCTCCTGGTTGGTGAGCAGCCTGGCCTCGGCCGCGTGCGTGGAGCCCACATCGAACACTGTCTTTGCTTCCTCGATGGTGTAACTGAGGTCGTCCAATCCGGCTGCCGAGCGCAGCCGGGAGCTGAAGACCAGCCCCTGTTTGCGTGTCTCGGAGTAATCGCTTATGGCTGAGACGAGATATCGGGGGCTGGCGGAGGCAACTTCGCCGTTGGCGCGCGTGCGCGCCAGGACAGGTATGAGGCTGGTCGCCGGAACGTAGCTTATGGCGTAGCGCTCGACCAGGTACTTTTGCCCGTCGAAGAGCGCGCTGAAGGGCAGGTGATACAGGGTTCCGTGCGGGACGAGTATGAGCCTGTCCACGCTTTCCGGCAACCCGGCCAGGAGCGGGGCCATGAATCCATCGTAGAGCCGCTGGCAGAGGCTGACCGGCACTTCCCAGCCTTCCGTGGCGGACATCTCCAGAAAGTCCGCCAGGTCGGACGCGAGCCGGTCGATCTGTTGGCGATCGCTGACGCAGTGGACGATGGGCTCGGCACATCCAGACCAGATGGAGGCGGCAAGCAGATACTGGTCTGTCCAGTAGTATTCGAGGATGGCCACGTTGGGTGCAAGAAGCGAAGCGCATCCAGCCGACTGCGCTAGCCCCGATGGCTGCCACAAGGCCTTGATCTCATTGAAGTCGAGGGTCTGGACGGCAACCAGGCTGGCATAGTTGGGATGGCGCCGCTTCAACTGATTAATGGTCTCGCGCCACTCGTTGTAAATGGCGCGCGCGTCCTCCGTGCCGGCGGCAGCACCGCGGTGCCCGCTTTCGGCGCCCGACGAGCCCTGCCAGAAAAGCCGCTCCAGCCTGGCTATCTGGTTGCGCAGTTGAGCCTCGCGGGCAATCAGCTTGCGGAGCGATTCGTCCTCGGCCCCACCCAGGTCGGTAAGATCTATGGGCGAGTTGGCCAGAAGGTCCAGGATTGCGCGAGACTTGGCCCGCCCCACATACTCGAGTGCCTC
>DATNRD010000693.1:0-2115 GCA_036703665.1 Candidatus Obscuribacterales bacterium | reverse complement strand
TACGATTGGAAGGATGTTGCGTTCCCTCATCTGTTTGATGGCATTGATTCCCTGAATATGCCCGGAGACCGTTACTTTACCCGAGTATTTGCGGACGAGCATCTGGACTGAGACAGAATCCTGCTCGTTGAGCAATACGGGCTGAAGTATCACGCGATCTTTTTCGATGCCGGCAATCAAGGATGTCTTGCCATTCCCGCGCGCCAGCCGTTCCTCCAGATCGCCCGGCACCGTCTCTATCACATCCGCCACCACGATGCTCGAGCCCGGCCCTACGGAAATCGACACCCGGCCCTGATAGTCTCCCGGGTTTATAGGCACGTGCCCGGTGTTGGTCAGACGCACGACAAGAAGGTGCGCGTCCTCGACCGGGCGGCCGTCGAAGCGAACATCTATTCTACGTCTTGTTTCTCCCCTCACGTTGAGGAGCGCGTCACACCGCGCAATCTCATAAGTAAGCTCTTTGCGCCGCTGATTCTTGATCCACAACACAACACTGACAGACACACCGAACAGAGTGGCCATTGGCGCATAGAGGTAGGTAGGGAATTCCATAGCGATGTCGAAAGTTGCAATAGTCAGAGGCGGGCTGACAGTAATGCCTGACAACGGACGGTCTGGCCGCCAGGCATCATCCACCCTGACAACACGGTATCACCGCATCCGCCGTCCAGCAAGCCTGTTTAGTATATTGGCTACTTGTCACATTTGGTATTCCCTGCCCCATGAAAGCGCGCTGAGTTTCTACTATGATCTTTTGTTTGTACTCGACGTCGAGACAAGCTATCCGGTCGTAGTCCGGACCCGGAGGTCGTTGCATTAGATGACTCGCAGCCTGGTAGGGGCGACCAATAACGTCGCTCGGGCGAGGCCCGATGCCATCCATTTAAGCAAAGGCTCTCCTGGGAGCGCCGGCAGCGTGGCTCCGAAAGCGGGCGGGACGCCGGTGCCCCCAGGGGGTGCACCGGCGCCATATCGTTATCTTGACGGCACTCGATCGAGACCAGACCTCGACCGAGTGCCGGCTAACCGCCTGCTTGTCAAGCTTCTGGCAGTCTTGATGTCGGTACTTCTCAGTGTATCGAACACAGCGCAAGCGCAAGAAGCGCCACAACTGCGCGGCGCGCTGCCTTCGCCGGACACTGCGGCAAAGACGTTGACACTGGCGGAGGCTGTGGAGCTGGCGCTGGCAAACTATCCTTCCGTCCGTGCCTCGATGGCCAGGCAACGCGCTCGGAGCGCGGAGATCGCATTGGCGAAAACGGCTTACCTGCCTAAGGGGTACTCGATCATCAATGAGAACCGCGCCAGCATGAACCGCGTAGCCGCCGTTATCTATCCTGCGCATGACATCCCGGTCGTCGCCGACCGCGTAGGGGAGCAAACCAGCTTCCGGAGCTTCTGGACAGCAAACGCTGGCGCCGGAATCGACTGGGAAATCTATGACTTCGGTCTGCGCGCCGCGCGCGTCAAGCTGGCGCGAGCCGAAACCAGTCAGGCTGCCGCCGCGCTGGCTCTCACAAGGCTGGAGGTGGCCACTGCTGCAGCCGACGCCTTCCTGGCCATGGCAGCCGCTCAGCTCAAAGTGAGAGCCGAGCAGGCCAATGTCGACAGGATGCAGGTCTTCACCCAGGCGGTTCACGCCCTGGTCGATGCCGACCTTCGCCCGGGGGTCGATGCATCTCGGGCGGATGCCGAGCTTGCCCTGGCGAAAAACGAGCTGATCGAGGCGCGGCAGGCGCTGGAAGTCGCTGCCGCGACGCTTGCCGAAAGGCTGGGCCTGGCCGGCACAAGAGTGGCAATCGACCCGGGACCGCTTGCCGATATGCCGCCCACCGTGCAGGCACCGCCACTGCCGGAGCTGGAGGATCACCCGCTTGCCATCCTGCGCAACGCCGGCGTCAAAACTGTGCAGGCAAAAGAACATGTGCTCAGCCGAACATACTTCCCGCACCTTCACTTCGAGTCCTCCATCTACGGTCGAGGGAGTGGAACGGATCAGAGAAGGTGGGCTGCCAATCAGGGTTTCCTACCGGTCATACCGAACTGGGCCGTGGGTCTGACCGTGTCTTTTCCCTTCATGTCCATCTTCGAAATCAAGGCGCGGGAGCGCAT
>DATNRD010000692.1:0-9658 GCA_036703665.1 Candidatus Obscuribacterales bacterium | reverse complement strand
GTCGGGCTGCGGCTCCAGCGCCACTGCTCCGTCGGTCTCGACAGGATCCAACTGGAAGTCGGGCTGGGCCGATTGCGCAGAACCACCATCGAGTTGAAGATCGGGCAGCTGCACGCCGCCAGACTCGCGCGCGTAGCGGCCATGCCCCTCATGCGCACGAGCGTGCGGTCCCGGACGCACACCATGGTGCCGGTCAAACCGATCTTCCCTGCGGTCGTAATGATCTTCGGCTCGATCCCGGCGATTCTCCCTGCGATCGCGGCGGTCTTCAGCCCGGTCGGCGCGATCTTCGGCATGGTCGCGTGCATCTTCCCTGCGGTCTCGGCGATCTTCTCTGCGGTCGTGCACGTCTTCGAACCTGTCCCAGATGTCCTCTATATGGTCGAAGACTCCGCCGTCGTGCTGGGCATCGCGGCGATCTTCCGCGCGATCTCGGTGATCTTCATTGTGGTCTCTGGCATCCTCGCGCCGGTCGCGCCTGTCCTCACGGCGATCGTGCCTGTCCTCGGCCCGATCGTGCCGGTCTTCACGCCGGTCGCGGCGATCTTCCGCTCGGTCGTGCCTTGGTCCCCAGCAGTCGCCAGCCAGCTCAGCCCAGGCAGAATTCCCAGAACCGCCATGCCCATGATTGTTGCGCTCGACTCTATCTAGTGCCATTCTTGTTGCTCCTGCTGTAGTAAGTTAATTCAACCGGTCTCTGGAAGTGTTGAGCCACGTGGACTGCAAGTGGGCCGACTGCTTACGTCCGGTGCCTCACCCTCTAAAACGATCGGCGCAGGCAAAAAGTTCAATCGCGCAGATTAAATTCCGCGCTGAGGGTGGCAAGCCGATCAGGCGTTGGGTTCATGACCACCCGCCGCGGCAGCGGGCGAGACGCCGCCCCCGCGTCCAAGGCAATCGGGCACAGCCTTTGCCACCACGCAGCGGACAACCCGGGTCCTAAGTATGTAATGAGCAACCAGCCCAGCGAGCCGGTTGCTCAGTGATCTTGCCGGTGCTCCGCCTGGTGGCGCGAGATCGCTTACCTTCCGGTCGCCCGGCGCACGGCGGCCTCGGCGTTCGGCATCCCGAAGCCGTAGTATGGTGTCCAGCTCTGGTTGCCCGCCTTGTAGCAGGTCTCAGCCAGAATTCGCTCGACATCGGTGTTCCTCAGGCCGGGATTAGCGCCCCACACAAGTGCTGCTACGCCTGCCGCCAGCGGGCACGAGAAGGACGTTCCGTTTACCGCCACCACTCTTCCGGTGCGATCGGAGCAGTAGATGCTGACCCCGGGGGCGGTGAACCACACCGGCCGGCCGTAGGTCGAAAAGCTGGCCAGGGAATAATTCGTGCTGATGGCCGACACGACAATCAAGTACGGAACTCTTGGATTGGTGTCGTAACGCCCGTCGTTTCCGGCCGAGTTGAACACCAGCCCACCCCTCTCGTCATGGAACCAGCGCAGATACATATGGAGGGCTGGATGCAAGTATCTGTTGGCGAAGGAATAGGGCGGCGAGGCATTGGCGCTGATATTGATGATCTTGACGCCGAGCTTGCCGCAACGGTAAATGCCCTCGAGTATGGCGGACTCTGAAACGCTGCCGTTAGACCCCCCGACCCGCACGGGATAAATGTATGCAAGGCGCGCCGGAGCGGCTGTCGCGGCTCCGTTGTTCGTGTTGGCGGCAGCGGTGGTGGCGACCATGGTGCCGTGGCCCATCACATCAGTTTGCCCGGATTTTTTAGAGATGGCATCGTACCCGGAATAAGTCTTGCCGGCCAGGTCTGCGATGGTGGTATTGCATCCGGTATCAAGAACGCCTATGGAGCTGGGCCCGCCGAGGCTGTACTGCCATGCCTTGACAGTGTTTATTGCAGCCAGGTGCCACTGGTTGGGGAAGAAGGGATCGTTTACCGGAGCCCCTACGGCATCCACCCTGTAGATGAAGTCACGCTGCACGGCGCAGAAGTTCTTGTCTTTGGTCAGCTTCTTCTCCGTCTCTTCCAGCTTGCCCTTTTCCACCTTGACCTTGAGGATGGTGAGCGGTCCTTCGCCGATGGTCCCTACGACAGTGCCTTTGACTTGCTCGAGAGCCTGGTCTATGTCTTCCTGTTCGGAGCCACCGGCGGCCATGACCAGCAAGATATCGCTCTCCTGTCCCAGCGGCGCCACCGGGCCAGGCGTCGGAGCAGCATCGGGCAGCCTGAGCTGGTCGCCAGGATCGCAAAGTCCCGGCAATGCGCCCGGGCTTGCCAGGAAAAAGACGGCCAGGAGAGCCATGGCAATAAACCTGGCGGCGCCCCCGGCAACCAGTGAAAACAAGATCCCCGCACAAACGGTTCTGTGCATACTCTCTCCCCCGAGGCTACGAGTGAACTTGCTGGTAAGGCAGTCGTCAGACGGCAAAAGCGCCGCTGGTGTCAACAGGGTAAGACAGCCCCCCGGGGATGTCAAGCAAAGTTTAATCTGCCGCCCCAAAACATAAGTTTCCCCGTACGCGAAATCGTTTAACTGACATCCCGGGCCGGCCGGCTGTCGGTCACCAGCACGGCCAGCGCAGCCAGCAGGCTGGCCAGGGCCAGGACCCCGCCCCAGAAGAGGCTGTAAGGTCTGTATTCAAAGGTAATGGCGTGCCGGCCAGGCTCCAACCAGACTGCCTTCTGAAAGCCGTTTGCCTGGTAGATTGTCAGCGCCTCGCCCCCGTCGTAGGCCTTCCAGCCCGGGTAATAGGTATCGGCAAGCACCAGGAAGCCGGCTCTCGGGTTGTCCACGGTGAGCCTTACAAGCTCACCTGTGTCCGCCTCCAGCCTGACTTGCGCCCCGCGGGCGCCTTCGCCCGCGCCGTCGGGCGGCGTGTTCGGCCGGGGCGCGCCTGGCCCTGGAGGAGCAGGCTGGGCCGGCGGCTCAGGTACATCGACGGCTCCCCCCTCTCGATTGATAAGCACGCTTGCTTGCGGATCGAACCTGGAGCGCTCCGCCCAGAAAATGTGTTTGAGCGCCTCCACCTGGGAGGACACAGGCTGCCACCTCTCCCGAAAATACGCCCTGGGCAGCACTGCCGGTATTTCATACAACCTGGCGTTCAGCTCCGTCACCTCGTCGTCCAGCTTAAACAAGTCCGGATCCAGAACCGGCATGGGCTCCAGCACATGCAGCCGCGGGTTGGGGCGATTGTTGAGCGTCACCAGGTATCTCGTGTTGGTCAACTGGCAGAACCGGTAAAGCGGAGCGTCGCTCACCGGGCCGACCCTGTCCGAGTCGGCATATTGCCTGGAGCGCGAGCAAACACCCACATAGAGCATCAGGAAGGCTCGCGTGTCCGTGGGCATGAAGCCGTACGAAGACGACAGGCCAAAATCCATATGTGTATCGGCCTCGAGAATCTGGCGCTCGTAGGCTGACTGCAGAATCGAATGCTCTTGAGGGTTGTCCTCCCGCCACAAGGATCTGGGCGAAAGGATGACATCGGGCAGAAAGGCCAGCATCCGGAAAGGGGCAACCCCGCTCTTTTGCCTTTCGCGGAGCCAGTCGGCAATGGGCGAAGGCTGCTCGTAGAAGGTCTGGTCGGTCATGTGCCAGAGATAGCCCGGCCCGTTGGCCAGCAATGGAAAGACAACAACAAAAGCGAAGGCCGACAAAACAGTTTCCTTGCGCCAGCGCCCGTGCCCGAGCTGCACCACCAGCGCCACGATGAGCAAGCCCAGGAAGGCGACCAGGCAAAGCTGGGCGCCGGTGCTCCTCAGGGCCGTCACCATTGCCTCTTTGAACACGGTCGCACGGGGCCCGAGAATCTCCCTGGCTGCCTGCCCTGTAAACCCGCCTATGTCCAGAAATAGGACGTTCCCGACCATGGCAGCGACGAACCAGAGGAAGGCGGCCCCCTTCAATGCCGGCCCCCTGATTCTGCCCGAGACGGCGGCGTCCCATCCGACCGCGCAGGCAATGGCAAGGGAAAGTACAGCAAAGCAAGCTACCTTGATGGGATAGCGCAAGACAGCGGCACCAGGCATAAGCTGATAGAGCGCCGGAAGCAGCGGTCCGAACTTGCCGAGAGCCACAAGGAAAAACAGCAGCGCTACCGCCAGCCAGAACCATCGCCCTCGCCAGGTTTTGTCCAGAAACCCGAACAGGGCAAGCGTGACAGCCGGTGCTCCCAGAAAGAGCGAGGAGATGTAAGGGAACAGCCCCGGGTAATGCGGGTTCAGGTCGTAGTTGGCGATGACCAGGTCGCCGAAGGGGCGCGTCAGGATCAGTTGCAGCCAGTCGAACCAGCCCGCGCTCCAGAGCGAGACGTCGCCGAAACGCAACCCGCTTACACGAGGGGAGAGCGAGAAAAGCTCCAGCACCGGCAGCAGCGCCACCGCCGCTATGCCTGCCCCCAGAACCAGTGCGGCAAGGCAACCGGCTACCGCCAGGGCTCTGCTTGCGCGCGCTTCCTCTTGCCGCACTGATGCCGCGTAACCCAGGTAGATGAGAGCGGCTGACAGGAACAGCTCCGGGCGCCCGCCGAGGATCTGCATGCCGTAAGCAAGAGCGAGCCAGGCAGCCCAGCGCCGCCGGCCGGTCCGGCCCAGCATGGCGACCAGATAGAGGCACAGCGGAGTCCAGGCGAACGTTACGGGGAGCGTATAACACTGGCTGCTCCCGAACATGTAGCCGGACAGCATGATTGCCGCACCACCCACGGTGGCGGCAGGGATGCTGAAGGCCGATGCGCGCAGGAACAGGAAGCCGCCCAGTCCGGCCAGCCACTGGTGCAGCATCAACACGGCGCCAAGTCCCGCGCCGAAGGGCATCAGAACAAAGAGCAGGTTGGGAATGTAGAAGAGCCCCGGCGAGATGATGGCAATCTGGGGTAGCCCGCCGCAGCATAGCGGGTTCCACAGCGGCAGCCGGCCGCTCTTGATGGCATCGGCCATGTAGCGCAGCGTCGGCTCGAAATAGAGGAATATGTCACCCTGGTAGAGCGCCTTGCCGCCGAAGAGAAAAGGCGAGTACGCCGGAATCAGCAACACCAGATACAGTATCGCGGCCATGAGGGCGGGCGATGTTCGTCCCCGGCTTTTCACAGGCTCGCTCGTCATGGCCTGCCTCGCTCGAACTCGCCGGACTCGGCCGGCACGGCTTCCGGCATCGCCTGCTCCTGCCGGAGCCCGCCCGGTGCCCCGGCGACCTCGCCGGGCGAGGCTTGCCTGTAGCGGGAAAGAAAGAGCGAGATGTCCCGGCCTGGCGCCCAGACGAAGGTATCCTCCTGCCGGGCGTTGAGCTTCAACCAGCTCCTGATTTGATCCATGCGAAGCTGCTCCACTGCCAGGTAGTGCATGCCGGCAAGGGAAACGCTTCCCGGCGGCGCGACGACACCCGTGCCGTGAGAGGAGTCTACCAGCCAGATTGTCCCCCGGCGATCCAGCACCTGCTTCATCCGGTCGAAAAGCGCAAACAGCCGCCGGTCGTCCCGCAGGCGCGCGTTGATCCCGTCCCACCGCACGATGGCGACGCGCTCCATGTCGGGAAAGGCGATCATAGGAATGGCATCGGGCAAGGTCCGGCTCAGCGCAGGCGCCGCTGCCTCCCAGGAAACCACTACCAGGTCGCGCGAACGATCGCACTGGCGCCGGATCTTGTCGGAGATCGCCCAGGCGCTGGACTCCGGCATGGCGTCGAGCCAGAGGTACTGGGGAATCCAGGCAGGCAGCCAGATGAGCGCCGGCAGCAAGGCCGCGGCAGGGCGCGGAAGGCGGCGGAGGAATGGGGACAGCACAGCGCAATACAAAACGATGAGAGCCGGCGAAAAGGCCACCAGATAGCGGTCACGCCAGGCTGCCTTAATCGAGCTCAAGGCAAGCGCCCCGCCCAGACCAAAGACGACCACCCAGCGCAAAAGGTTGAGGCTCCGCTGCCGCTCCTCTGGGCTGTGCCGGCCCGGCTGGTCGGGACTCGGGTCACCGACGGGCAAGCGGCCGGCGAAGACCAGCGAGAAGGCCACCCAGAAGGCGGCGTACATGATCCCCAGTTCGGACCAGGCGTGCCTGAAGCTGAGCCTGCCTACCAGCGCCTCCGGAGGGGTTTCGATGATCAGGTGTGTGAGCGCAGGCGACTGCGCCCACGGGCTTTCATCGTGGGTCAGCGTGTAGTGGAGGCTAGGCAGCCAGGGCAGATACGCCAGCCCGGCAAGGGCAAGACAGCAAACAAAAGGGACCAGCTCACGCCAGCTCCACCAGCGCCTTACAAGTCCGAGGCCGGCGGTGGCGGTCTGCCCCAGAGCAACGATAAAGCCCCAGTGGTGGCAGTAGATCAACAAGGCCGTGCTGAGCACGTAGCCGGCACGCAGCCCCTTGCCTGGCGGTTTGGCAAGCAGGCGGATGAATAAGTATGTGCTTACCAGGCTCAATATCGGCAGCAGCCAGTACATGCGCACCATGGTTCCGTAGCGAATGATTGGCGGGCACAGGGCCGTCACAAGCGCGACCGGCACGGCAACCGCGTCGCCAGCCAGCTTGCGCGCGACAAGATAAGCAACCGGCACCAGCGCCGTGGAGGCAATCACGCTCATAAGGCGCAGAGCCGCGTCGCTGCTGCCGAACAGGCCGTTGAAGACCCTCAAAAGAGCATAGAACAACGGGGGGTTGCCGTCTTCCCTTAGATGCTGGACCATGTCCGCCCAGGAGCCGGTGACGGCAATCGCCACACCATTGGCCTCATCAGCGCTCAGCCCTCCCCAATCGGACAGCCACAGGCGAACCGCCAAGCCGGCAAGGGTGATGAGCAAGATGAGAAAGCGATGAGAGTTGGCCGGCAGCATCAAAGTTCAATTCCCCTCACCGCCAGCATGTCCCGGCAAGGCTCCTGTTTTCCACCAGAAGAATAACGCGCCTGCCAGCGCCGCGCAGGCAGCGACAACGAGCAGCTTCATCCCGGCCATCATGGCGAAGTTGGGCACCAGCAGCGCACATGCCATCCCCATCGCGCACAGCGACCCATCCGGGCACGGCAGTTGCCGCCCGCTGCCGGCCTGCCGAAAAACGGTTCGCAGCATGAGCCAGCCCAGAGCAAGCGCCGCCGCCACGCAGACGCCTACGCTGGTCAGCGTGCAGCCGGCAGCGATCTGGGCAGCGTGCACGCCCCAGCAAAACAACAGCATAACGCCGCCTCCGGCAAGAAAAGCCGCCGCCCCCGCCGGTCGCCCGACCGTTTCACCCTGGCCGGCCAGCTTCTCTACGCAGCCGGCAACGGTGCTCCGGGCGTTCCACATGAACAGGGCGACGACGAGGTAAATCGACCACAGGTGAGGCAGGGGTATGGCCTTCTCCTTAACGGCCAGGAATGGCCAGTCGTCGGTCGTGGGGGCAGCCTCCAGCGACGACTCGTTCAGCCAGATGGCATCGGGAACGGAAATGACGCCGGCAGCCCGGGCAAGTTGCGGGCTTGCTTCAGCAAGATGCTCACGCGTCGTGACCAGGCAGATGCCGCCGTCGAGAATCGCCGCCCCATCGACGATGCGGAAGACCTGCCTGAGGTTGCGCACAAGGCGCATCCTGAGCCACTGTCTCGTCGTGTCGAAAGCAACCACAAGGTGCCCGCCCGGAGCCAGCCTGCGCGCCATGGCCCGAATCCCTTCCACGGTGTAGACGTAATCGCTGTGCCGGACCGGGCTGAAAGGCGATGCCGCCGCCGGGCTGTCGAGCCTGGCCACGAGGATCAAGTCATACCTGTCGGAGCCGGATTCCAGGAAGGAACGCGCATCCATCGCATAAGTTCGCACGCCCTTGCCGGCATACGGATCTTGCGGATGGTGGCGCCCGGCAGTAAGAATTGCAGGGTCGAGTTCAACCGCGTCAACTTGCTGTGCCCCGTGCTCCAGGCATGCCTGGACATCGTTGCCCGTTCCGGCGCCCAGGACAAGCACGCGCACCGGTTTCGGGTGCAGAACGAAGGGGAGCTCATAGAGGTCTCTGCTCGGTGGTCTCGTGCCAAGCGCGGCACAACAGCCCTCTACAAAACGCCTGTCGGGCTCATCCAGCGACAGGTCCACGGCAGTCTGGTTGGGCACGCCGTTGCTTTTGACCAGAAAACCCAGGAGCTTGCCGTCCCGCGCGCACGGGTACGTCCGAATATGCTCATAGGGTGTCCATAAATCATCGGGCAGGCCGGCGACTGCCGGCGGCTGCGGCCGCCATGAGGCGGCAGCGGCACAGGCGAGCAGCACACCGGCGATGATCAGATTGCGTCCGGACACGCCTGAGGCAAAGAGCCAGAGAGCGGTTACCAGGGCAAGCCAGACAACCACGTGGAAGCACATCCCGGCCCCCAATGTAAACAACAGCGTGGCGGCGGCCGAGCCTATCAGCAGTCTCTCTAGGACCAGCCTGCCGGGTAGCGCAATGGAAAGTTCCGCAAGCTGCTCTCCCAATGACCGGAAACACAGGAGCACGAGCTGGAGCAATACCAGGATGATTACACTCATGAGCAGCTCCTGCCCGAGAGTCCATCCGTAGAAGACCAGAGAGCGAAAGTACGTGGCCGCGTCAGCCACCATGCCCATCTGCCCGACCGGGCTCAGCCCGCAGGCGAAAGCCAGCAGCACAGCCAGCGAAAATTGAGCAAAGCCGCGCCAGTCCGGGCGAGGAACTTGAACATCTTGCCCTCGGCGGGCCTCATTTGCGCGCAGTCCTGCGCCGAGTCCGAAGAGAGCACCGGAGACAATGACGTAGGGCAGATAAGCGAGCACGGCGATATTCGCGCCGACCACTTGCACGAGCGTCGCAAGCGCAAGCGGCATCAGCAGCGATACCACCATCAGCCTGCGCCGGAGCAACTGATCTACGGAGCCGGACCTGTCCAAGTTTTCCTTTCCGGTCTGGAAGCAGCCGACTATAGGATAAAGCGTTCGGTTATAATCCGGCCATGCTTTTCAACAGCTTCCAGTACCTGGTTTTCCTGCCCATCGTTCTCCTGCTGTACTGGTGCACGCCGGCGCGCCTGCGTCCTGCTCTCCTGCTTTTGGCCAGCTACTTTTTCTACGCCAGCTGGAACCCGATATTCCTGCTTTTGATCATCGGCATGACGGTTGCCAACTGGCTCTTCGGCTTCGTCATCGCCTGGGCGCGTGCCACCAAAAAGTTCTGGCTTGTGCTGGCCCTGGTGGCCAACATCGCCACGCTTGGTTACTTCAAGTACTCCAATTTCTTCCTGCAGACGGCATTCGACACGCTGGATGCGGCCGGAATTCCACATCCCGACCTGGTCTTGAAGGTCTTCTTGCCCCTCGGCATATCCTTTTTCACCTTCGAGTTCTTGCACTACATCATCGAGGTCTACAGGGGACAGCCGCCGGTAAAGAGCTTCATCAACTTTGCTGTTTTCGCCGGCTATTTCCCCACCCAGATTGCCGGCCCGATCAAGCGATATCAGGACTTCCTGCCGCAGATTGAGGAACCGGCGAAGTTCGAGATCGACAAGTTCGAGAAGGGCTTTGTAATGGTGCTGCACGGCCTGATGAAGAAGGTGCTGTTCGCCGACAATCTGGCGGTCTTCGTCAATATGATCTACGCGCACCCCGACTGGTACAGCGTGCTCGAGCTGTGGCTGGCTACCTATGCCTTCGCATTCCAGGTATACTGCGACTTCTCAGGCTACACCGACATAGCCATCGGCTCGTCGTTGATGATGGGGATT
>DATNRD010000691.1:0-2501 GCA_036703665.1 Candidatus Obscuribacterales bacterium | reverse complement strand
CTGCTCGACGGAGAGAAGATTCGTCACCAGCTTGTTTAGCCGCTCCACCTCCTGCTGAGCGCGCGACAGCATGCCTTGCCTGACCTCGGGATCTTCGGCAGCTCCATCGAGAAGCGTTTCAACCAGCAGCTTCAGGTTGGCAATCGGCAGTCTCAGCTCATGGCTGACCTCGGCAATGAGCGCCGCCGGGTCCTTCTCGGGCTCGGCAGCCCGCGGGCCTGACTTGTCCGGGTCAGGATCGTTAGCAGTGGTCACGGTGCTGAAGCAATGTTACGGAGTTAAAAGACGAATGCGGCGGAGCCGGTGACAGGTATTGTATCGAGGCCGGCCGGTAACCGGTAGGCGGCACGCCACGGGCAAAGTACGTTACGATATCCGGTCGATATCAAGATCATGGGGGGCACGAGTTTGGGTCCTGTAACGTTGTTGGTTCTCGACGGTTGGGGCGTCTCCCCCGAAAGGCAGGGTAACGCCGTCCTGGCGGCCGCTACGCCCAACTACAACAAATTGCTGAGCGATTACCCGAACAGCCTGCTGGAGGCTTCCGGTCAGGCGGTCGGTCTGCCGCCCGGGCTTATGGGCAACTCCGAGGTTGGTCACCTCAATATCGGCGCCGGACGCGTGGTCGTACAGAAGCTGACACAGATCAGTCAGACTATCGCCGACGGCACATTCTTCGCCAATCCCGTCCTTAACGAGGCTGCCGAGCAGGCGCGCAAACACAACGGCGCACTGCACATCATCGGCCTGGTCAGCGATGGCTGCGTGCACTCCAGCCCCGACCACCTCGATGCTCTCATCGAGTTGGCGGCAAGAGAAAAGGTTCCGGAGCTGGTAGTTCATCCGATGCTCGACGGGCGAGACACGCCGCCGCGTTCGGCCCGGCGCTTCATGCGCGAGCTGGAAGAGAAGGTGGCCGGCAAAGGCGTAATCGGCGTGGTGTGCGGTCGCTACTACGCCATGGATCGCGACAATCGCTGGGAGCGCACCGAAAAATACTGGCGCGCGCTCGTTCTCGGTCAGGGACTGGCGGCCTCGTCGGCCGTGGAAGCCGTCGATCTGGCTTATGCGCGCTCGGAAAACGACGAGTTCGTCCTGCCCACAATTGTCACGGCGCGGCCCGTCAAAGACGGTGACAGCGTCATCTGCTTCAACTTCCGTCCGGACCGCGTCCGCCAGATAAGCAGGGCGCTGACCCAACCCGAATTCAACGGATTCGAGCGCCCGGTAAGACCAGGCATCTACTATGCCTGTCTTACTGAATACGATCCGCAGCTGGGGCTGCCCGTAGCTTTCACACCCGAGCAGCTGCCGTCGCAGGATATGGCGCAGACACTGCCGGAGTTTCTTTCATGCCACCACATCGGTCAGTTCCACACGGCTGAAACGGAAAAATACGCACACGTGACATACTTCTTCAATGGCGGCAAGGAGGCACCGAATCCCGGAGAGGACAGGCTGCTGGTGCCGTCGCTCAAGGTGGCGACTTACGATCTGACACCGTCCATGCAGACGCCGACCGTATGCCAGGTTGCATACGATGCCATCACATCGGGCAAGTATCCGTTCATTATTCTCAATTTCGCCAATCCGGACATGGTCGGGCACACCGGTGTCATGGAGGCGGCCGTCAAGGCCGTGGAATCTGTCGATCAAGCGTTCGCGCGCCTGCTGGAGGCGACCAGCCAGGTGAAAGGAACGCTGTTTATCACTGCCGATCACGGCAATGTGGAGCAGATGATCGATCTCAAAACCGGTGAGCCGCACACCGCACACACCACCAATCCGGTACCGTTTGTGGTGGCAGACTTCAGCGGCAGGCTTGCCAACGGCACCAGGCTCAGGGACGGTTGTCTGGCCGATGTGGCGCCGACGGTCCTGGATCTCCTGGGCATGGAGAAACCTGACGAGATGACGGGACGGTCGCTGCTTACTAACGGGGTTGAGCATTCGTAGAAGCCGGACCCTGTTAGAATGGCGTAAGCTGACCGGCGGCGTCCCTCATGGCAACCGGCGAGCAGTCGCTTGTGCCCTTGGGCTGGTTCGATGATTGAGAAGGTAGCTTCGGCAACAGGGCCCGTCTGCTTTACGCCTGCCGCGCGTCTGGCCAGCCTGCCTCCTTATGTCTTCGTACGCCTGGATGAGCTCAAAGCACAGGCAATCAAGCAGGGCGTCGATCTCATCGACCTCGGGCTTGGCAACCCGGATGGCGCCACGCCGCAACCAGTCATAGAAGCACTGGAAAAGGCGCTCGACGACCGCTCAACCCACGGATATCCGCCGTTTGCCGGTCGCCCCGACTTGAAGGAAGCGATTGCGCGATGGATGGAACGACGCTACGGCGTGGCTGTCGACCCGCAGGAAGAAGTTTTGCCGCTGGTCGGTTCGAAAGAAGGCCTGGCGCATCTGGCCCTTGCCTACTTAGATCATGGGGATCTGGCGCTGGTGCCCAACCCTTGTTACCCGGTGCACTTACGTGGTCCGTTGCTGGCCGGCGCCCT
>DATNRD010000690.1:0-7804 GCA_036703665.1 Candidatus Obscuribacterales bacterium | reverse complement strand
GCATACAACGCGGGCCGGTCGGTAAGCTCGCCGGGAATTTTGCCCGCCGAACCTTCGTCAGCATAAGCGTTGCCGCCAGGCGCCATTTTCGCGCCAACGTGCTCCTGGAGTTCTCCGTTGCTGTCCGTGTATTCCCAGCGGCTGGGAATTAAGATCATGTCGCCATGCTTGTCGAATTGCAGCGATCCCGGATAAAGCCCGGTGTCTTGCTCGAGACGGCGCAGCCATGCGTCAGGCGTTTCGCCGGGTGTCTGCGGATAATAGGCGCGGATTTTCGCCTGCATGGGTTCGTCGATCCTGATTGCCAGGCGACCATTGGCATCAACGCCCGGCTCGAACCTGTCTCTTACCGAGCCAACCCGTTTGCTCTTACTGTAAGGTGGAATCACATCGACATTCCCTGTGCCCAATGGGGAGCTAAGCACGAGCTCGGGGTGCGCTGACAGGATTTCATCGATTCTGTCGACAATCTTGAGCGCGTCTGCCGCAGACCTGGCATAGATTGTAAAGCCTTTAGCATTTTGCCCGAGGCCATTCGGTCGAGGACCGATGGCGTCAGGCTCGTTTACACCATAGCGAGGATCCATGGTCTTCCAGTTGGACACCATCGATTGCAGGTCAGGATCATCGTGCAATGCGGGAATCAAAATCGCTTGCAGTTTGCCCAGCATTTCGTCGTCCTCGACATTGACATGCACCTTGATGGCAGTGTCGAGACCTCCCTTGAACCTGGGATCTTCCGGGTAAAACCATTTGGCCCGGTCGCGCGCCCGCCGCTCCAGCTTGTACTGTTTGCCGTCAACTTCGAACACTCGCTGAGAGCCGTACTCGATAACCTTGCCATCCTTGTCTTTCAGCGGCCTGTAGTCATCCGAGCCTTCCACCTTGGCTGCCTTAGCAAAACTCACCTCGGGACCGGTTTCTTCGCCGAGCCGGATCGTGTCCCCCGGCTGCAGATACACCTTTTCGCCTGGGGGAATCCGCTTGAAACTTGCCTCACCTTCTCGTTTGAGATAAGTGCCATGCTGAGAGTTCCAATCGCGGACGTAGAGGCCATTTGCGTCTCTGCCGATTCCGGCATGCTCGCTGTCCACCGAATTCCAGGAAGGATCCGAACCGGCCGGGGCCCAGCCATACAGGGGATCGCTGCCAACGATGATCTCTGTATTTTCGGGGATATGGTCTGTCTTACCGGGAGTCCTGACCCTTACCGGATGCATATATCCCTGCTGCGGCCACGCATCCTTGGTCGGTTCTAACCGCTCGAGAGACAGTTCTGGTTTCTTGGGGTCTCCCAGCCTGATTTCATCTCCCGGGAGGTTGATGCGTACCTGCTCGTTAGCCGCGATGCGCTCGAACTTGTTGCTGCCCTGCCGCTTGATGTAAGTACCGTTACTCGAGTTCAGGTCTACGATGTAAAAGCCCTTTTGATCTCGACCTATGAGAGCGTGATTGCGGGATATCGCGCGGTCGTCAATCCGCAGATCGGACTCTTCTGACCTGCCGATAATCTTTTGGTCGCCGGCGCCTAATGAAAGTTCGCGGTCACCGATTCTTATGACTTCTGGTGGAGCGTCGCCTGCCTCCGCGGCACGCCGAGCGAGAACGGGCGTAACCTCGTCGTGTATGTCTTTCGGTGAAACTGGCTCGGTGTCGGCTTTGACTTCCGATGGCGCCGACTTCTGGTAAGTACTGCTCGAAGGCGGCTCTTGTGATGCAAGTCTCTTTTCCTTTTGTCCGTTCAGCTTGAGGGCCACCGGTTCTCCATCCTGCGGTGCCCATACGAGAGTGCCGTCGTCTTCCAGGGAGAAGCGACCCTTCAAGTCTCGCACACCCTTCGAATCAGTGATTCTCCAGGTGTGCTCATCCAGGCGGGTATACCGTGAGCCATAAGAGAGCCGAATCTCTGTGATTTGCCCATTCGTGTCGTATTCAAAGTCGCTCCGAATCCCTTTTGCATTAATCGTGAATGCGATGGCACCGCCTTTTCCCCTTACCACGGAGGGCTCGACAACGCCGGCGGCAACCATAGCCGGGTCGGCACCATAGCTCTCATAGATCTTATAGACAGCTGGACGATTTGTGTAACCTTCGCTGCGTACAGTCTTCACAGAGCCATCAGTCTGCTCAACCTGATAGGTCTCGCCTCTCGCATGAGCTTCCGCCCCTTTCTCGGTTACGTAGAGGTCACCATAGCCGCCGCTGCGGTCGTAATCGAACACGCGCATCGTCAGGCCTTCCCTGTCCGGTCTGAGCGTGCCCGGCATCAGCCCAAGCTTGTCCTCTAGCTTCCTGTATCCCTCGCCAGTTAATCTGGGCGGCCCGCCATAGATCAGATCGGCCCTGTACGGCAGAAGGTCCGGGTCGTTCAGAATGCGCGCGTATACGGCATGATCGATCTGAATTCTTAGCTCGCCGCGTGTGGAATCCGGCGAGCGCTTGAAGTGGTCGCGAACGATACCCACTCTGTTCGAGTCTCCCCGAATGATATCGACGTTGCCGCCCGCGAACGGCTTCTCGAGCCTGAGCTCGGGATGCTCCGCAAGGATCTGGTCAATCTTCTTTTGAATCTTGAGAGCCTGTTCGGGCGATGCGGCGTAGATGGTGAATGCCTTAGCTCCCTGCCCCGTAGAGCGAACGGAGCCGTCTACATCGACACCCTTCCAGGCAATTTCGGGATTTAACGTCTTCCAGCTCTGAACCAGAGAAGCGAGCTCAGGATCGTCAAAGAGCCTCGGGATGAGGACCTCCTGCAACCGGGCCAGGTCATTTAGATCGGCGTCCGGGCTGACATAGACATGTACTTTGATCGCTGATTCGCCAATGTCGGACCTGAGCTCCTTTCTGACGGGCTTCCACCATCCGCCATCGCTTTCTTTCATCGGGAACTTGCGACCGTCAACTGTGATCAAGAGTCCGTCAAGTGGCTGGTAAATCGGCTTGCCCTGAGCATCAATGGCGATGGGTTCGTGCACCGGGCCGTGTTCCATCTTCACTACTGGTCTTTTCGATCCCACCGGCATTTGGAAGATACCGGTACGGTCGCCTCTATCGGGAAGCCTGATCATTGGGCGCGTGGCTTCATCTTCCAGGGACGTGAGGTGCAACTCCGGCCCATCTGGGCCACCGAGGGTCACCCTGTCGCCAGGTCCAATCGACACCCATCCACCGACGCCGTCTTGGGCAGTGACTCTCACTCCGTTTACGTACGTTCCATTAGATGATTTGTCCCGTAGCCAGAGAGAACCGTCCCGTCTGACGATATCCGCGTGGGCGCGAGACACTTTGCCCTTTTGCTCAGGAGAGCCTGACACCATATCGCGCCCAATCTCGACAGTTTCCCCGTCGCCTATGTCTATCCGCCTGCCTCCGACGGTGTCCCCAATATATACTTCCGCTGGCGGCTTGGGATCACGCCATGCTTGTTTGATAGCCTGAATCTCTTGCTGCCTGGCCGCGAGCTCTTGTTGGATGACCAGCCCTCTCTTGTGATAAGCGCTGGATTGGTCTCCCGCACGCTTCCCCATTACCAGCCCGCGTGGGTCATAGACGCGCGGCTCCTGTTCTCCCGGTAGCCGCACTTCCACCCAGGCATGGTTGATGGTATCAGGCTGTCTGGCCAGCCCGGCACCACGGACCAGCGTGGCGTCGATGCCAAGCTCGTCGCAGAGAACCTTCAGTGTGACTGCCTGCTGAATGCATACGCCCTTGCCTTGTTTGATGTATTCACCGAGCAATACGTGACCGCCGGCCTTGTGTGTCTTGAAGAGGTCGTCCCAGTCATCCAGCTGGCCCGAGAAGGACCAACCGGGCGGCTCAAACAGGTCGTGAACGTAAGGTGTGAGATTGTTGAGGATCCTCTGGACCTGGGCGGGGTATTCAGGGTCCGTGGGATCAAGCTTCTTGAAGCGTCCCTGAGCATCGCGGGCACCGAACCTGCGTTTGACATCGTCTATGACTTCGCGAAGCAGAGCATCATCCTTGCGATTGACCACAAAAGCGTGCCGATTGACTGGCTTGGTGAAGTCACCATTTGCATCGAAGCTATTGCGCCTGCCGCCGCTTCTGAAGCCGTCCTCGAGCCGGTCGGAAATCTCGTCTTGCTGCGCGAACTCGGTTGATTGATCTCTGGCACCGCCTATCTCTGCTGCGTCCCTGGGTCGGGGCACCGCATCTGTTGCGGTTTCCACCAATTGCAGCCACTCTCCCTGCCTCTGGCCGTTGAGAAATCTTGTCACCTCGCCGATTCCGACAGAATCTCGCGGGCGCAACGGTATTTCTGAGCCGGCAGGAACGCGCTGGCGGTTTAAATAGATGGGGACATCTCCCGTGACTTTCAAATAGAGTCCGTCCTCTCGGAGAACGAGCTTGGCATCATCAGGACCAACACCCCACCTGCCGTCACCAATCGCAGCCTCGCCGCTGCGCAAGTTCACCGTTCTCCCGCCAATCTTCACCGTGAAGCTTGGCTCGAGTCTTCCGACACTCAGCTCATGATCCGAAAGGAGAAGCCGGTCGTCGGGCCTCAGTTCCCTTTCCACATTGGCTGTGAGCTTCTCGGTAGTGCCGTCGGCGTGCCTTATGTATGTCCCGTTGGTCGAGCCGACATCGGTTACGTAGACCCGACCCTCAGCATCCATCCGGACCCTGGCGTGTCGCTTGCTGACTTGCGCCATATCGTCTGAAATCTTGATGTCGCTTCCTTCGGCCCGCCCGATGGTGAGTTCCCGACCGCGGCGCAGGCGCACGCCAGCGATCTCATCCAGAACCCTCTTCGGGGCCGTGCTTTGAGAGTAGAACACTCGTTCGGGAGCATGCGCCTGCGCGGCTATTTCGGGAGAAACACGAGGCGCCTCGACAGCGACTTCCTTGCTGGTTATGCTGACAGGATGATCTCCTAAGAGAATTCTCTGGTCGTCTGGTTGGAGTCGAATCTCACCGTTTGGTGGCACCGCTGTTTTGCTGCCGTCGGCATGCAGCACGACGGTGCCATTAACTGAACCGAGATCTCGAACAAAGACGTTGCCTTCCCTGTCGACCCGCACCTCGGCGTGGTGATAGTCAATTGCGCTGCTGCCAATCTGGATGTCGGCGTTGGCACCACTACCTAGCCTGATAGTTCTGCCAGTGCCGAGCTCCAGTCCACCAACCCGATCGATAACCTTACGACTCGGTAGGGCAGGCGTTTCCAGACCGGGGCGGGGCGGAACTTCAGGCGGGCGCGGAGTACGCACAGGCGGCGCCTCCGCTGGTGATGAAGCATCAACCCTCTCTGGTGCTACAAACGGTGGTTCTGCAACGGCAGCAGGTAGCGGCTCTGAAGGAACGTCCGGTGCTAATTCATCGACCTCGTCCCCATAATCGGCGTACCATTTCGGTTCGTCCTCAGGTCTCCACTGCGAGCGATCGACGACGCCAGATTTCACAGGGGTCTCGCCCAATCCTAGCTTCTGCTTCGCTTTGTCAATCAACCCTTTGAGGCTGAACGCTTTCGTGCTCTCATCTTGGAAGCCATCCGCATGCGGGGCTGCCACTGGCATGTCCCAATCGCGAATCGGCGCCCGCCGAGTGGAAAACCCCGGGTGCCTGGCCAGCCAATCCTGGGTTTCCTGAGGCACACCTGCGGCGTGACTCGGGGAAGACTGCACGTCGAGATCCCTGAGCCTGAACTTCCCCCTTCCCTGCTCCGAGCCTTCGGCAACTGCTCTGAGATACTCCTCGAGGCGCAAGTTGAGCTTCTGCAAATACTCGGAAGTGCCCGGATCGCCCAGGCTTCGCGTCACATCGATTATGAGCGCCACATACTCCGGGTGCGTCGGCGTTATGATCTCGCTCGTTACACCTTTAGGATTGATCAGGAAAGACAGTCCGGTCTTGCGCGATTGCTCGTTCAGCTCTGTGCCGACAGCGCTAAAGACGTGTCTTAGCAACCTTGCCTCTTCACTCATGCCGGACGGATCTCTTTCGATCAGACTTCGTATGTAAGCTAGAGCGTGTCGCTGGTTCTCGCTCATGTCTGCCGCATTTTTGCTGAGCCACTCGGCAATCTGCGCCAGTTTCACCGGCGGATCGTACGACGGGTGCATCTCAGGGAAGGCACGCCAATTGTAGGCAACCGTAGCGATCAGCTCAGATTCTCGATTGAACATGTCCTTTGCAGGAAAGTTGCCGAGTTGCTGCAAGAGATCACGATAGCCTCTCCCGCTGCTGTCCTTCGCTAGCAAGCCTGCCTGTTCCAGCGCGCGAAATGCTCGCAGATGATCGTTGCCATCATGCGTACCTAGCGAGATCTTACCGAGCAATTTCTGTCCGTTAGCATCCGTAAAGCCATAGTCGACAATCTTCAGGTTTTTGGTCAATTCCGCAAGCGGGAGACTTCTTTCCTCCGGCGAGGCTGCTCTCCAACCTGTGACCTCGTACCTCAGCAACCCGGTCCGCTCATCTGTGACGGCTCTGAATCCCTCCGGTATGAAGCCGTTTTCCTGCTGACGGGCAATATCCCGCAGCAAGCCGACGTGGGCTTCGTCAACGCGGAACTCCATACCCTGGTCCAGAACCACATCCATTGGTCTGACGCGCCGGCCGGCAAACTGGGCGCTCTCCTCGGTTATGTCTGCGAAGCCAATTGATCTATCTGGCGGAACTATTCGGTCAGCAAGCTTCTTTGCAGTTTTGTGATTGAACTGCAAATCCAGCGCGCGGCCTTTGAGTCTGGTGTCTATCTCACGAACTAGCGCCAGTACCTGCTCTTTGCCGAGAGATTGGCCGGATGAGTTCCGCCAGAGATAACGTGGAATAAACTCCTCCGGACTTTGAGTGAGGCGCTCAATGCCACCGGGCTCCAGGAGAATCTTCGCTATGGCCTCGGCTCGGGAAGTCTCAATGCACAAGGCAGGAAAGACGTCTTCGATTACCTGAATGCCTATCCCCACGCGCTCAAGCTCGTGTCTGTACTTCAGATATTCATAGGCTTGCGTACCCGCGAGGGCTTGAAACCGTTCGTTGCTGGCAAAATAGTATTCGTAATTATCACCCTTCAGAAGATCGTAAAACACGTCAACGGGTTCAGGCGGGCTTCCAGCCTCTAGTTTCTCGCCCACAGGAGGCCGTGCCGTAGGACGCGACCCCGCTCGAGACTTTGCTGACCCGGTGACTTCGGTTGCCTTCGCTTGCGCATCTCGGGGCGGACGTGCCATGTCCTTGTCCCTGAAGGTGGCCATGGCATCAGCCGAAGCCGGCGTAAAAGTTGACCCCTGGATTACCTCCGACCTCACTTCCGGTGCCATGGCAACGGCTCGAACTGCTGGAGTGTCCGGAGACTGCGCAGGCAGCAGGCGCGGTATGACGTGCGCCTCCAGCTCGTGGTACGTTGCCAGATACGCCTGATATCGCGGCCGAACCTGGGGTACCAGCTGTAGTTCGCGGTGCTTCAAGGCGTCAACAAGAATGCGTCGGGAAGCTTCGTCGGGTATCAGCGGCTTCCCAGACGCGCGCCAGTTCTCTAGCACCTGGGCGACATCCGGAGGGAGAGTCTCGGAACCAAACAGACGTTGCGAGAAAACCCTGGCTTCGGACGTGTTGTCTGCCAGCTTGTGAAATACCCAATACGCTTCGTTTTCCTTCCCCAGGTGCTTCAATGCGGATTGCGTCGTGCCTAGACTGTTCATGGCCTCGTTATAGGGTTCGTCCAGGGGCACGCGATTCTTGAATGCTTGAGCGAGCTTGTCGGCACGCTTGCGCTCCGCCTCAGTGAGCTTCCGCAACTCGGCAGTGTTGCGCGGATTATCTGGTGTACCCCGTGCAC
>DATNRD010000689.1:0-4444 GCA_036703665.1 Candidatus Obscuribacterales bacterium | reverse complement strand
TCACATTAATTTCTGGTAAGGTTTTCCGGGCGCGACCAGTCAGCCGGCAAGAGCCGCCGACCTGCCCCTCGCCTCGTTGACGGTGGCCAGCAGGACCAGGCTCACGGCAAAAAAGGCCGCGGTCACCAGAAGCGCTTGACGGTGATCGCCCCCGGTCAGATAGCTGACCCAACCATACGTCAACGGCCCGATGACCGAAGCCAGCTTTACGGACAGCCCCCACAGTCCGAAGAACTCCGCCGAGCGCTCCGGTGGGGAAAACTGCCCGACCAGGGCACGACCGGCGGACTGGCTCGATCCCATCGCTATGCCCATGAGGTTGGCAGCAATCCAGAACCCTGTGCGATCGTGCGTGACCGCAGCCAGCAGGGTGGCGGCAAGCCAGACGACCAGCGAAAGCGAGAGAGTCCGCACGGAACCAAGCCTGTCCTGAACGTGCCCGAAAACGAAGGCGCCCGCAGCAGCAGTCAGGTTTACGAGAATCATCATCGTGATTGTGTCGCTTGTCTTAAAGCCCATTACCTGCTCTGCATAGACCGCTGCCAGCACCACTACCGTCGAGGTCCCACAGCTGTAAACGAGCAACGTAATCAAAAAGCGCAGCAGGTCCTGGAAGCGCGTGGCCTCGGACAGCGTCTTGCGCAAACGAGAAAAGCCGATGGTCAGATAACTCTGCCCGGCCGGGAGCGCTCGCGGGACGGCACGCTCGCTGAGCCAGAGAAATGTGGGTGTGGCAGCCGCGCCGAAGACGGCCGCCACCATGAGCATGGTGACCGGAACGAACTGAGTGGAGGTCTGCCCGTGGGCCTGCGCCCAGGAAACGTATGCCAGGCATGCCCCCAGGACGAGCAGCCCACCGAGATAGCCGATGCTCCAGCCGAAGGCGGAGATTCTGCCCAGTTGATCCTGGGGCCCGAGCTCGGGCAGGAAAGAGGCAATCAGGTTCTCGCCGGTCGAGTACATGAAGTTGGCGACTATGATGACGAACATGCCAGCTGTAACTGCTCCCGGCCCGATCAGCGACAGCATGGCTGTAAACACGACGCACGTTGCTGTGCAAAATAGCAGCAGTCGTTTTTTTGCCGCGCTGTAATCGGCGACGGCGCCCAGAATTGGAGCCGTGAGCACCACCAGCCCGTAGGATATTCCTACCGCCACGGTCCAGAGGAGCGTACCCAGCCCGTTTGCGCCGCCGCTTCCCGAGACTACGTCGACGAAATAAGCGTTGAAGACGGCTGTCATTACGACGGTGGTGTAGCCGGAGTTGGCAAAGTCGAACATGGCCCAGGAAAAAATTTCCCGGGGCGGGGCGAGCTTCCTTGGCGGAGGCGCTGAGACGGCATCGACAGCGCTAGAGTCGGCCATGGGAAACGATTGAAGGAAAATCAGGGTTTGACAAGCGGCATAACCTGATAGGAGGCTTCTCTGCTGGAATGCCGAACCGGCAAGGTGACACTGAATACGCTGCCGACTTCAGGCACTCTGGCATATTTTATTTCACCCTGGTGAGCCTCGACGATTTTCCGGCAGAGATACAGCCCGACGCCGGTTCTAGCCGGGTATGGGCTGGCACCGCCGCCGCCATGCCAGAAGCGCTCGAAGAGCTTGGGTTCGTCCTGCGGAGGCACGCCGGTGCCGCTATCTTTGACAGAGATCACCACGGTGTTTTCTGAGTTCTTACCCGTCACCTCGATGACACCGCCGTTGGGACTGAACTTCACCGCATTGCTGAGCAGATTGACGAACAGGCGCTGCAATGCCTGTGAATCAGCTTCGATCCGGTAGAGACTGTCCGGCAGTGAGGCTATGATTTGCAGGTCGATCCGCTCGGCAAGCGGGCGCACTTCCGAGATGCAATTATCCAGGACCGAGCAAAGATTGATTTCCTTGAACGTTAGATCTTTTGTTCCGGTTTCATACCTGAAAACTTCCAGGAGATCTTGAACCATCTTCATTTGACTGACATTGCTTTTTCTTAGTAACGATACCACCTCCGCCTGCCGGGGTTGCAGCTCGCCCAGAACCCCGCTGAGCAATATCTCGAGAGCGCGGTGGTCGCCCAGAAGCGGCGGATTGAGGTTGTGTGCCAGGATTGCCATGAAATCTTCCCGTTGCTGCACGAGTGCCATGTGATCCGTGACTTCCCATGCCAGGATGCAGAGCTTCGGCTCCGATCCGGCTTGTGCGCCGGTAGGCCACACGACCAGATCGCAGTAGGATTCCTTACGCTCCAGCTGGTGCGGGCAGACGATCTTGCAGCTGCCCATCTGGAAAGGACGGAGGTCGTGCAGCGCTTCTTTGAGCGGCTCTGTGGGAATGGACGGCACGAGATCCGCGAGGCGCGCGCCGAAAATCAGCTCTACCGGAAGCGCGACGAGATTTATGAAGGCCTGGTTGGCGGCAGTTACGACCAGGTCGGCGTTCACCTCGAATATAGGCAGCGGGCCCTGCTGCACCAGCTCCACAGGCAGGGACGCAGACGAAATCAGGTGGGGTAGGACCGCCGGTCGTTCGGCAGTCGGTGCCTTGAAAAGCCGGTCGGTCTTACGCATCGCGGCGCTGTCGGCCTCTGAGAACAGCTCACCTTCCGGAACCGGGAAGTTGCCCAGCAGGTCTTTCAGCGAAATGTTGGAGTGGTCGCAACCCACTGCTCGCTGCGGCGGCAGGTACCCGCGATTGTCATGGGCTGATCTGCCGATAATCACCTTGGGGTGAGTGATGAGAGCTCCCTTCAGCAGGTCGGGGCTCAGCACGTCGCGCCTGTACTGGCAGAGCGCGGAGGCGATGGTTGCATGTATCGACGTGGCGAGCTTGGCTTCGCAGCGTATGAGCTGCTCGATCTGCGAAGCGTTGGACAGAACCCAGCACATGTCGAGCGTGGCTCTTACACCGGTGAATCCCTGCTGGGCGGCGGATTTGGCCCGGTCCTTCAAAAGCGAGACTATGGCTTCCGGGTTGACGCGACCACCATCGATGCCAAGCTCCTTCTCGCTCAGCAGACAGAGTGCACCAGATGTGGTGGCTGCATCGACGGCGATACCTCTCTCCTTCATGGCGTTCATCATGGTATTCAGAGAGTCCGGGTTGCCTATGTAAAGGCACTTCTGTCCTTGCTCCAGACCGAACTGGATGTACGGAAGCAGCGCCAGGAGCTGTTCTTCCTCGGTCTCGTAAATCAAGCAGAGGTGATCGTGGGGCGCTACCTGATAGAGCGCCTCGAGCAGAGATTTGCCATTTGCAGCCTGCGTCATATGTGGGGGGATTCTCCGCTCATGTCCTTACCGGCAGATGTGCCCCCCTGCACGACCTAACTGCTTGGACCAGGCATGATAATAATCATGTTGTTCAGGCAATGTCATAATCGATCTTCAATGCGAGCCGGTGACGTGTCAAGAGCAAAGCACATCCCTGGCCAAGCCCAAACTTTGAAAACCCCGCCAGTTTCCACAATGGACATATACCACGGGCTTGTTCGCCCGCTCCTCTTTCGGCTAGACCCTGAACTGGCCCACCATGCTGCTCACGTAGCCGCACGTGCGCTGGCACCAGCCTGGCCGATCCTAGCAGGTCTGCTCACCTTCCGCCGCCCGGAGCTCCAGGTCACCATGGCGGGCATCCCGCTTGCAAATCCGGTGGGTCTGGCTGCCGGGTTCGACAAAAACGGCGCCCTGGTGGAGGTGCTCGGGCATTTCGGGTTCGGCTATGCCGAGATCGGCTCCGTTACCGCTTGCGCAAGCCAGGGCAACCCCAGACCCCGGCTCTTTCGACTGCCGGACGACCAGGCGCTCGTCAACCGCATGGGATTGAACGGCGACGGCGCCGAGGTAATCGCGAAAAGGCTGGCAACCAGCCGGTTTTCTCTTCCTGTGGGGCTCAATATCGCCAAGACTAACGACCCGGCGATCAAGGGCGACAAAGCGATTCAGGATTTCCTGACCAGCTTTACGCATGTGAAGGATTTGCCGGTCAGCTACATCACGGTCAATGCCAGCTGCCCCAACACCAGAGAAGGGCGCCTGGCTGAAAAGGAGGAGCTGAGCGCGGTCTTTGCCGAAATGCAGAAAGAGAACCGGCGTGGGCTGCCCATCTTCGTGAAGCTATCGCCGGACAGCTCCGATGAGTTGCTCGCCGACATTATCGAGGCTTCAAAGAAATTCGGGCTTGCCGGATTCGTCTGCGGTAATACGACAACTGCACGTCCCTCGCTTAAAACGCCGCCAGCCGAAATCGACCGAATCGGACCAGGCGGGCTGAGCGGTCCGCCCCTCAAGGAGCTGGCCCTCACTCTCTGCCGCCGCGTATATCGCTTGAAGGGCAAAGACCAGGTGATAATCGCCGTCGGCGGTATTGGCTCCGGAGCCGACGCCTACGAGTTCATCTTGAACGGTGCAATGGCCGTCCAGGTTTACACGGCGCTTGTCTACAGAGGGCCTTCTCTGCCGCG
>DATNRD010000688.1:0-7801 GCA_036703665.1 Candidatus Obscuribacterales bacterium | reverse complement strand
AAGCCGGATCGGTGGCGGCCGCCTTAGTTGCTACCGGCAACGGAGTGATCGTATGGAACAGAGGTTTCTTACGCCTGCCGAGCTCGAGGAGAAGCCCGGCATCAAAGCACAGCACGCGGTCTTCCGCGCGCTCAAGGACGTCCTGGCTCAGGTCAATTCCGGCTGGGATGTGGAAGAGACCCGGGTGGGCTCCGAGCAGGACCGCGCCGGGATCGATATCTGGCTCGTGAACACGGCCACCGGCCAGTCGTACATCCTGGACGTGTCGTTCCGCCGCAAGGAGAACGATACGTTCCTGGTGCTCATCCGGCACGACTGGTTCGTGGTCAACGAGGACGACAGCTGGTCGGTGCGCAAGGAGTGCATCACCCCGCTCATCCGGGCAATTCTGCCGGTTCTCGGCAACCCGGCGATCGTGCGGCGGATGTGACCGGCAAAACTGCGCAGGAAGTCTCGACAGCACCGGCCTCTACCGTCAGGCTCTGAGGCTGCTCTTTTGCGAGGCATCCGGCAAGACATCTGTATCTTTTCACCCGCCCGGTTCATACCGGGCCAAAACCACGGAAAGGAAACACGGTTATGAAGCGAGTTGACGCAATCGAGATCCTGGGCAAACCGGAGAGCATCGACCGGCAGGTCGCCTGCCCGGGCTGCCAGGCGCGCGCCGTGGCGTTCGAGGACGGCTCTGTCGTCTGCGTGGCGGAAGGCGGCGTTTGCTACGCGCCCGAGCCCGGCGACGGCGAGCTGTTCGAGCTGCGCCGGGCGTTCGATACTGCCCGCGGTATCACGCCCGCCGACAGGCTGATCGTCCCCACCGCTCTCAAGCGGGGTGTGACGCCCAACATGCCTGCACTTCACGAGCGCTACACGCACCGGGGGCGCTAGTCGATCGAACGGCGGGGGGCAGGCATAACCCTGCCCTTCCGCCCCCAACTTCTTCCGAAAGAAGACCCTCCATGAACAAGCTCACCAAGATTCACATCACCTCTTTCGGGCACAAGTATGGGCCGGCGCCGGCAGCCAACCTGCTGTTCGACGTCCGGTTCGTGAGCAACCCGCACTATGTGGAGTCCCTGCGCCCGAAGACCGGGCTGGACCCCGAAGTGCAGGTCTTCCTCATGCACGAGGATGCCGCCGCGGCCTTCCTGAACACGCTCAAGCAGATGCTGCGTTTCCAGTTGCCTGGCTACATCCGCCACGGCAACGACCACGGGACGCTCACCATCGCCTTCGGCTGCACGGGCGGCAAGCACCGGTCGGTGTACTTCGCCGATCAGTGCCGGGCAATGATCGACCACCTGGCCAGAGAGCTCGGCTTCCAGTCGGAGGTGTTCGTGACACACCGCGACCTGGGTCGAGAGTAATCGGCTGGCGGCTCCAGCGCCGAGGCTACACGCCCGGCAACCCTGTCACGAGCAAGGCCAACACCATGAAACTCTACGAACGCGGTTCACTCAAGCGGGTGCTCGGCCTGCTGGCCGCCCTGCTGATTCTTGTCTTGTTCTACATGGGTCGCCCGGAGCCGCTCATCATCCCGGCTCAGACGGACCCGCAGACGCTCTACCACACCGCCTGGCGCGTAGTGGGAGAGACGTTCTACGACCGCGGCAAGCTCGAGGACTGGCAGTCCTGGGAGCACCGCTACGACGGTAAGCTGCACAGCCAGCAGGACGCGGAAAAGGCCATCGACGAGATGCTCAAGTCTCTCGATGACCCGTTCACGTACTTCCTGGGTGCCAGGGCAACCGCCGCCGAGATCGACCAGCGCCGAGGCTCCTTCGTGGGCATCGGTATCACGCTCGGTGTCAAGCTGGACACGCAAGGCCAGCCGGTGACGGATGCGAGCGGCCAGGTCTTTCCCGCCGTCTCTGCCGACGGCTACCCGCTCGTTAAGGGCGTCATCGAGGGTGGACCGGCTGCCGATGCTGGACTCAAGGCCGGCGACGAGATCGTCGCGGTCTTCGAGGTCCAGAGCGGCAAGCTCGTGCCGCTCGATACGCGCGCTATGACGCTGGCCACCCTGACCGGCAAGATCCGCGGCCCAGCCGGCAGCTCGGTGCAGCTCATCGTGCGGCGCGAAGGCAAGGCGATCAACCTGACGATCGTGCGAGCCGCCGTGCAGATTCGCTCGCTGACGTACAAGCGGCTGGAGGGCAACCTCGGCTACATCAAGATCGAGCACTTCGGTGCCGACAACATGGTGCCGCAGCTGGTGGAGGCGGTGCGGGCACTCAAGGATGCCCGCGGGCTCGTCGTCGACCTCCGGAACAACCCGGGCGGTCAGGTGCCCAACGCCATCTGGGGTGCAGCCGTCTTCCTCGAGCGCGGGCACGTGACGACCATGAAGAGCCGCGAAAGCGGCCGGCTGGTCGAGTCCCAGATCTCGCTTACGCCGGACAAACTCGTGGTAGTCGGCCTGGAAGGGACGGAGTCGGAGCTGATGAAGGCTCGACGCGACGTCCGCCAGCAGACGAAGCTGCCGCTAGTCATTCTGGTCAACGAGCACAGCGCCTCGGCTTCCGAGATGTTCGCCGGTGCGCTCCAGGACAACGGGCGCGCCGTGGTGGTCGGTGTCAAGACCTTCGGCAAGGGAATCGGGCAGTCGCTCTTGCCCATGCCGAACGGCACGACGCTCCACGTGACCACGCTTCGCTATTACACGCCGAAGATGCGGTGGGTTGGCGATGCGAGCGGCGGGCTGTTCTCCAACGGGATCATCCCGGATGTGGTCGTCCCTGCCGACAAGGCGGCCGACGGCGACAACCAGCTGAGGGCGGCCCAGGAGCGTCTCGAAACGCTGATCTCCACGGGCCGGTAGGGGCGCCGGGGTCTTCGGTGGACCCCGCCCCCGTTTCGTACCTGGCTTTCTTCAACGGCGCGCAGGGCGGGCACCATGGTGGTGCCTGCCTTGTTGCGCTTCTGCCTTTTGCGAAAGGATCTCTAAACGCATGGTGACGATCTACATCCCGATGACGGCGTGGCAAGCCTTTGCCTTCATTCGCGATCCGGGATTCGTGTTCGGTCGCATGAAGGACCCCAAGCACAACAGCCGCAGGGCGGCTCCGGGAGAGCTGCTCTTCGGCAAGCGCCTGGTCGGCTTCCACACCCGCTCCGGCGCCATTCGCACCTGGCGCGCCACGAACAAGGACGAGTTCGGCGTGGTTGCCATCGAGTACGGTGACGTGCTGCACGAGAAGATGGCACGGGAGCGCAAGATCAACGGCACTGCAAGGCACAGGGAGAGCGGCGAGCCCCTCTGGACGGTGACAGCCGACGGCTGCGCCGATCTGCTTTCCGCGGCTCGCTTCGTGATGGAGGTCATCAAGCAAGAGAAGCCCCAGGCGCCGCCGGCAGCCCCCGACCTGGGCGCCGGTCCGACCGGTTTCGGCGGCTGCTAGGGGATTTATAGCGGCAAGGGGTGAATGGGTGGAGATAATCCACCTCCCCAACAACTTCTCGAAAGCGAGGCGGGAGCCGGCTCAGCCGGCTCCCGTCCTGTCGCATCCGGCGGGCAAACCCCGCCCCACTAGGGAGACGTAAAATGCTCGGCGTTCTCATGATGATCGCAGCTCTCATGCTGCTGATCCTGATTCACGAGTTCGGGCACTGGATCGTGGCTCGGGCTCTCGGGTTTAGCACCCCGGTCTTCTCCATCGGTTTCGGCAAGCCCTATCTGGTGATCGGGCGGCGCTGGGGCACCGAGTTCCGGCTCACTCCCTGGCTTCTCGGTGGCTACGTCGCCATCCCGGAGCTGGGCGACGAGTCCTCCGCCAAGGAGTTCATGCAGGTGCACGGTCTGGACACCGGTGGCTACCAGTACAAGTTCTTCCCGGTGTGGAAGCGTACGCTGGTCGCCATCGCCGGCGTCACCATGAACGTGCTCTTCGCCCTGGTGATGACCTTTGCGCTGCTGGCTGCAGTCGGCAAGCCGTATGCCCACGTCAAGGACGTGTTCATCGGCGAGCTGAGCACCACCAACACGATCGCGCGAGACGCCGGCCTGCAGAAGGATGACATCGTGGTGGCCGTCGACGGCCAGCCGGTGAAGACGCCTGACGATCTGGTCAAGGCAATCTCGGCTCACAAGGGCACGCCGGCAGTCGTCACCGTTGAGCGCGGCGGACAGACGGTGGACATCACCGTGACCCCGAATGCCGACGGCAAGATCGGTATCGCCATCGGTGCCCATCAGGAGCTGCGCTTCCAGAAGGTGGGCGTGGGCGAGGCCGCAGTCGGCTCGGTCACGTACAACGTCGACCTGGCCAAGCAGATGGTGGTCGGCATCGGGATGTTGCTGCGCATCGTTCCGAAGCCGGCTGATCTGCCCGATGCAGCCACCGAGGTGCACGGCATCGTCGCCGTCGTGCAAATCGGCGCCCAGGCGTACGGGATGGGCCTGTACGTGTTCCTGGACTTCCTGGTCCGGATCAGCATGATGCTGGCAGTGATGAACATCCTGCCGATCCCGCTGCTGGACGGCGGCTATCTGCTGTTCTTCGGGCTGGAGAAGCTCCGGGGCAAGCCGCTCAGCCGGGAGGTGCAGTCGAGAATCCTCGGGTTCTTCTTCCTGCTGCTCATCGCGCTCATGGTCTACGGCTTGTTCAACGACATCTTCAAGCCGGTCACCCGCTAAACGCTCCGCTGGGTCGGCGGCAGGCAGGACCAAGTGCCTCCTGCCGCCGACCCCTCCGGCGTCCTTGTTTCCGCCGCAGAGGCTATCCATCCATGCGGTTTTTTTTGCGCCTTCCGACAACGGTAGGCTATAGTAGATCACCATCGCTTGTCAAGAAGATGGGCCTGATACCCGGGTTCTTTGCGTTGCAAGGGACTCAAATGGTTCCGACAGGAACACCCCTGCCCAGGGGAACGACATCGGACCCTCCGTTCGCTGAGCCAGCATGCCCGGGTGATGGCAATCGTCCAGATGTCAGGCTGCTAAGACCGTTGAACTTTTTGCGCTCCCGGTCCGTATTACAAACCAGGGGCTCTTGTGTGGGCTCACTTCCAGCACCTACGGAAAAGCCGCCAAGCGGCGGCTCCTATGCCGGGCTGGCGGAATTGGAATACGCACCTGCATGCCAAGCGGGGGATCGAAAGATCGTACGGGTTCGAATCCCGTGCCCGGTACTTCCCACTATAACACGGGAAGCACGGCACCCAGAGCGGGTTGGCATCCGCGCACTTGAACCCCGGTTGCTGATTTGCACCAGCAACCGGGGACATCTTATCCGGCTCACCGAGATCGCCCTAAATTCGTGCTAGTGCTACGCACTCTGCCCACACTGCTTGCTCCCGGGTGTGCGGTTTGAATTCCAGCGTCCTTTAGCTCGAGTTCTTGCGGCGGCGGGGAAATGACAGCCGCTCTGGGGCGCAACTGGTAAGATTCGGGTCGGGAGCAGACGAATGCCCCGGCACGGGTTGCGCAAAGTGGGAAGACTGGCTCTTGTTCGTGATGAGAAGTTTCGCGACCATCTCACTCCTGAGATGCACCCTGAATCGCCCCGACGACTTGTGGCCATTGATCAGGCGTTGGCGGCGTCGGGGCTGTTGCAGCAGGTCAATCAGCTGGAGCCGCGCCAGGCGTCCGAAGATGAGCTTTGCCTGGTGCACAGCGAAAAATACATCGATGAGCTTCAGGTCTCTGGGCAGCAGGCGAAAAGGTCACGTGGCCTGGTCATGCTCGATCCCGATACCTGGATGAGCGCTGACTCCTACGACACGGCCACTCTGGCGGCCGGTGCGGGACTGGTGGCGGCCGAGGCTGTTTCTGCCAGGCAGGCAAGCAACTCTTTCGTGGTTGTGCGCCCGCCCGGACACCACGCGCTGTCTGACAGGCCCATGGGCTTCTGTCTTTTCAACAACATTGCCCTTACTGCCAGATACGCTCAAAAGAAACTGGGCTACCACCGTATCTTGATCATCGACTGGGATGTCCATCACGGGAACGGCACGCAGGCTGCGTTTTACGGCGACCCTACGGTCCTGTTCATATCGCTGCACCAGTTTCCTTTCTGGCCTCCGAATTCCGGTTGGTATGCCGAAGACGGGAAAGACGAGGGCAAAGGCTACAACGTCAACATTCCACTGCCGGCCGGAACCGGTGACCGGGGCTATCTAAAAGCCTGGCAGGAACTCGTTCGTCCACTTGCCATTGAGTTCCAGCCTGACTTGATTCTACTGTCGGCGGGCTACGATGCGCATCTTGCCGACCCGCTCGCGCAGCAGGGCATTTCCACGCCTGGCTATGCGGAGTTGTCGAGAAAGTTGCTGGGGCTTGCGCTCGAGATGGACAGGAAGATCGTCGCGTTTCTCGAGGGCGGTTACAACACGAAAGCGCTCTCCGAATCCGTGCTGGCGACCATGCGCGTGCTCAATGCAGATTCGCTTGAAGAGGCGCGCACAGTGACTGCCGCCGGGGAACCGGAACAGCGAGCTGGCGAACAGGCACTCACCGGCGATGCCGAGCCGGCTCTGGTTGACGAGCGAATTCAGGAGGTCAGGGGCCACTTCTCCCGATACTGGCAGGCACTCCGTTAGCTCAGACACTTTTCGCTCCTCCGGGCAGGTGCTGGATACGCTCAGCGTGGTCGCGCACTTGGACAGCGGAGCCTCGCTAAGTGCGAACCGTCCGGCCCGGGCCACGCCATATCCGCCGCTCACCATCGGAACTCGCCCTGGTCTTCCCATTAAACATGCCAATTGGTGCCGATTTCCAGATCAGCCTGGCAACCTCATGCATGTCAGCAGGCACCGGCTGTGCGCACCTCTTTTCAACCCGCATGAAAAAGCCTGTGGTTGTGTGCGAGATCGGGACTTGCTTATCTTGGAGGCATCGTTACGTTCTGTCACACATCCCGATAACTTATCTGGAACCAGACTAGCACCAACCGACGACGGCACTGGCACACATAGGCTTCCCCTCCAGGGCGGCTCCCGTGTGCGCCGGCGTAACTGTGGCCGATTGGTCCAGCTGGGCTACGCCTCGGTAGCGCTTTCCGTTCCGAGAGTCAAACGTTCTTGAACTCTCCAGGCCGCCGGGGCTCAAACCCGAACGGATCAGGAAGTCACCACTATGGATACGTCCATGACCCTGCTCTGCCAGCCCAGTACAGGCCAGGAAGACGACTGGAAGAACCTGTACGAAAGCTCGTTCCCGACAGACGAGCGGATGCCGGTGGAGGAGATTCGTCAGCTTCTCAGCAAGGGCAAGATGCTTTTGCACAAGACGCTCAACAAGCAGGGCGAGCTCCTGTGCTTCTCTCTGGTTTTTCCGGTTACCGACTTCGTGTTGCTTTCGTACATCGCCACCGATCCCACCAAGCGCTCCGGCGGTTACGGCTCCAAGCACATGAAGCAGCTCCTGCTGCTGCTCAAGGCGCAGTACCCGAACCATCTGGGCATGTTCCTGGAGATCGAGTCCACGAGGGAGAAGGGTCTGGATGCAGAGGTGCAGAAGCTGCGCAACCGGCGGCTGGACTTCTACCAGCGGCTGGGCGCCAAGCGCCTCCTCAAGAACTACTTCTGCCCCAACCTCGGCCAGCCGGGCGGAGCCGCGCGAGCCGGCGAGTTGCTGTGGTTCGAGTTCGGCACGCCGGTGATCGACGATGCGGTCTTGGCTCGTGTGATCAAGGAGATCTACGAGCAGGCCTACCTGCTGCCCTGCAGCAATGCGCTCGTCCAGCAGGTGCTGGCGCAGTTCGCGGCCAGCCCGTGCCCGACGACCGGCTCGACGGTCGCCACGCCGGTGCGGGCGTCCTTGGATAGCAGTGGAGCACCGGCGTCTGTCGGCTCGGCCGGTGAC
>DATNRD010000687.1:0-3212 GCA_036703665.1 Candidatus Obscuribacterales bacterium | reverse complement strand
ATTGTGAGCTCGACGACACCGCTTTCCTGGTCGGTGACCTTGAGCTTGTCAGGGAATTTTTTGCCGGGTTTGTAAACCTCCTGCACGGAGCGTCCCTTGTCGTCCTTCCAGTTGCGCTCCACCAGCCGTCCGCGCCTGTCGTACTTCTCGGTGTCGCCGTCTTCGTACTTTCTGGTGACCTCGCTGGCTTTGCTGGTCTCTTTCGTGTAGATGCGACCGTCCTTGGTCATGAACACGTCGGATTCGACCACTGTACCGCGGTTGGTCTTCCTGCCGTGGAACTGGCCATCCTTGCCCGGCGTAAACTCATAGATATTGCTGAACTTGTCCGTGATTTTCACAGATTGCGGCGTGCCGTCCTTGAGACTAGTCTCCACCTGTCGTCCATGGCTGTCCGTGGTTCTTCTTATGTCCTCGAAGTAGCCGTCGCCTGTGCTCGGATTGGTGACCACGTACTTGCTTCGGGCTTCGCCGTTTTTGGTCAGGTCGTTCCTGCTCCAGGTCATGGTGACGCCGTAATCGCCATCCTTATACCTGGCCTCCGATGTGCCGTCGGCGCGCTGCACGAGCATCGTGCCGTCGTTCCATCGTGAGACGAGGCGCGATTGACCGCCATCATCGACGCGATAGACGATTGTCCCCTGCTTGGTCTGTCCCGGCAGCTTGATATTCCCGGCCGGCAGCTCCTCGTCTCCCGACGCGTTGTAGGTGACCTTGCTCTCGTTGAGGTCGTAAATGGCCTGTGCGTAAGTTTTTACCTGCCTGTCGGTGGCGTTTGGTCCGAGCTGAGACCGCGCGATCTGCTCGAGCGATTGCTGCGAGCTCAAGGAGAAGCTGTCCCGGTAGGTAATTTCTTTAGGCGCGCTGCCGTCCGTTGTGTACTGCAGGGAAGCATGGGCCTGCTCCAGCCGCGTCTTAGCGATAGTCTCGTAGCGGCGGGCGATGGACTCGCGCTCCGACTTGTGCACCTCTGGCCCTGCGCCGAGCAGTCCGATGGCACCGTTTTTGCTTTCTCCTTCCAGGACGCCGATGGTGCGCCCGCCGTCTCCCCCCGGCTCCCCGGTGATGGTGAGGTCACCGAGCTTGCCGGCCGCGGCCTTTGAATCGCCGTTGCTGCCGGTCGCTTGCGCGACTTTGCTGGTGAGGTCCCTTATGCTGCCGTAGAATTCCTCAAGAAGCGTCTGGCGGGCATCTCCAGACCCGGAGTCGAAGTGCTGGTCGTGATGTTGTGCTTGTTCAAGTACATCTGGCTGTGACATCGTGCGCCCCCCGGCGAGAATCGAACCCTGAAGTTCCAAGACACGGCGGCGGGTTGGAGTCCCGCCGGCGTTAATGGAGCTACTGCTGTCTGGTAGTAAGCCCCCGGTATGACCTGGGCGTGCTCCGCCCCGGCTAAAGCAGCTGCGCAACCCCCCGGCTGTTTGGCTGTTACCCTGTACCACAGGCGGGCATGCCGATATAGGCAGGACCTCATACGTGGAAATACGTAGGGGAAGATAAAATCCAGCGGGAAGACATGGCCGCGAGCAAGCGGCACGGCAGTTATTCCCGTCCTCTCAGCTAATCTATGACATGAACGTCGCAGGCAACCGCTGTACCCGGCTCAGGCCAGACCGCGACCGGCATTTTGCCGGGATCGATCCTGGGGTTTACCCCAGCAGACCTGGACTGGCGGATGTTTCAACCCACGCTGGCATCCGTGGCTACAAGGATGGCACCGTGTCCAGCTTCAAGGACGGCACGGCCGTCACGCTCAAGCCCGACGGCAAGCGGATTCACGTCGACGCAAACGGCAAGCGGCGTGAGCTCGACGAAGACGAGGAAATCGCCTATCGCCTGAAGTAACGGTCCTGGCGAAGGCTTCCCGGGCATGTACGGGAGGGGGTGAACCGCTCCCGTATCCCTGTCGGGTTTGCTTGCCACCAGTATCGAACGGTGCGCTCCCTACAGCCACACATCCTTGCGGGGGGGCGGGTTGAGCTGGCGGATGGATTGCAGAAGACCGATGGCGATGAGGTCGACGATAAGCGCCGTACCGCCGTAACTTAGGAAGGGCAGCGGCACGCCGGCAACCGGCATGATGCCCATGGTCATGCCGATGTTGAGGAAGACGTGAAACAAGAACAAGGACATGATGCCCACGGCCATCACGCTGCCGGCCGGTTCCTCCCTGCTCTGGTAGGCGATTAGCAGCGCCCGGATGCAAATTACGGCATAGGCCAGGACAACCAGCGCGGCCACGCGAAAGCCCATCTCTTCCCCGATGACGGCAAAGATAAAGTCCGTGTGGCGCTCCGGTATGAAAGCACCCTGGCTCTGGTTGCCCTTGCCGAGGCCGGCACCGCCAATCCCGCCGCTGCCGATGGCAATCAAGCTCTGCAGGATGTGATAGCCGGCGCCGCGCGGGTCCTCATAAGGATTGACGAAGCTGGTCAGGCGCCGCTGCTGATATTCCTTGAGCATCCCCCAGAGGTACGGTCTGGCTTCGCCCACGCCGATGTTGGCGGCGACCACAGCCAGCGCCAGCGCGCATCGTATAAAGACGTTCCAGTTCCTGCGTCGCCAGAAGATCGCCAGCCATATTCCCAGGACAAGGAGGAAGCCAAGGAAAAGCTGTTGATCCAGGGCGTTCAGAATCAGGCTCACACCCGGGCTGAGCAGCACTGCGATGTCGCTCAGTGTAGCGCCCGCCCAGAACGACATCCCCAGGAAGACGGCACCGAAGGTCAGCGACGTGCCGAGGTCGGGTTGCTTGAACACGAGCAGCGCCGGCGGAAGTATGATGGCAAGAACCAGGAGAGTGTCTTTGAAGCTGCGGATTGGCCTGTAGCGAAGCCAGGCGGACAGCGTGAAGATGACGATCAGCTTGGCGATTTCCGACGGTTGCATCTTCACCGGGCCGATGGACAGCCACCGCTGGGCACCGAGCGCCGCGTGTCCCCAGAGCATGACGCCCAGCAAAAGCCCGATGTTGACGGTGTAGAGGACCAGCACCACGTACTTGTTCGTCCAGAAGAAGTACGGAATGCGCCAGAACACGAGAAACGCTACCAGGCCCGCCCAGATGAAGTCGAGCTGCTTGGCATAGAAGTCGGCGCCCGAATGCTTGAGCGCTGCCAGCCCGACCACCACGAGGAACGCCGTCGAGGCCACCAGATACCAGTCGACCTCCGACAGGAATCGGAGAAGATTGCGAAAGTAGAACCATGTGG
>DATNRD010000686.1:0-4198 GCA_036703665.1 Candidatus Obscuribacterales bacterium | reverse complement strand
CAAGGGCGAGAAGCTCTTCGATGAGCTGAATCTGCACATCCTCAAAGCCTTCTACTCCGAGCGCCTGCAGAGCCGGAACGCATTCGATCCGTTTCCAATTCTCAACGGTGAAGAGCCGGTCGCCAACTCGGTCTCACCCCTGGCTAAACGATTCAATTATGTGTTTGGAGCCCAGGGCGACATAAGGAAGGTGTTCTTCAATACGCACCACGTGCAAGCTGGTTTCCTCACGGAGGTGCGTCCTGTCAGGACCAGGTTTGCCGCGCTCTATTACAACGCCAATCCTCTGTTGACCGACATTCCCTATGCCGCGCCAATCAGCCCGTTTACAGGTCAGCCGCTGCCGGGAGGCGGCCCGCTCTTCGTCGGCGACATCGGTAACTTCAAGGGGCTGCGCTATCTGCAAAGCGCTTATTTCCAGGACTCCTGGCGCCCGGTAAAGGGCATCTTAAAGCGGCTGACGCTTGATGCCGGCGTGCGTGTCGACGTCTACCATGGCGTCTTCGGGGATACTCTCAAGGTCGCTCAGACGATCTTGACGATACCGGATGTGCCACCATTCCTGATCGAGCCTTTTCAAAAACAGACGGTGACTAACGCTCAGGCCAGTGGACGGTTTGGAGCCGTATTCGCCGTTACCAAAAACACGGTTTTGCGCGGCTCGTTCTCGAACATCTTCCAGCCCCCTCCGGTTGACGTCTTCGTCCAGCCACCCAATGTTACCGAGGCCATCAACGGGATTTTCAACGGCACTATCCGTCCCATGCAGGCCACACGCGGCGAGCTTGTCGACACCAGCGTCGAGCACCAGGTCGGACCGCGCTTTGTTGTCCGCCAGAATTTCTACTACAAGCGCCTGAAGAACTTCGGCGATTCCGGCGTGATTCAAAACACCCCTATCTACAACAGGCTGACGCTGAGCAATGTCGAGTCCTATGGGACCGAAACACGCATGGACCTGCGCCCCGATCGCGAGGGATATGGAATGTATGGTTTCCTTTCCAACACAGTCGAGGTGGCGCTGCTCAGGGGATGCAAGTGCGTCACGGGCGGGATCTACGAATTTGAAGAGGAGACCGTGGAGGAAAAATACCCTGACCACGACCGGCGCTATTCCCTGGCAGCCGGGCTGGGGTTCAAAGCCCGGAACAACTTCTGGATTTTGGGAGACATTCAGGTCTACACAGGTGTTCCGGACCGCCGCAGCCTGGAGTTCTTCGGTGCGCACCCGGCCAGAACTCCGGTTCGTACTAATCTCGGCTTGTCCGCCGGCTACCAGATGCCGAAACGTCTGCGCGACGGCAGATTCTATGTCCCGGCTTCCGTCGACATCCGCATCGACAACCTGCTCAATCAGAGACTGCCGATTAATCTGGGCAGCCCTTTCCAGGGCACCCGCTACTCGCTGCCGATACGGGTGCTCGTCGGAGCAAACTGGCAGGTGTAGGCACGCTTGTTCTTTGGAGGCCGTGGCCCGCCCACCCCTGCCGCGGACAATACTGCACGGGCAGAGTCCGCGCACCCCGGCTCGGCACCGTATCGTACGGGCGGGGTTGATCCCCGCCCCTGCGTGCGCGCAAGGTTCCCACAGCATACCGGCGGGCAGCCGAGTCATACAAATTTGGCAAGACTGTAAGGTTTCTGCCTGCCCAGCGGGTATGAAGTTAACACAACCGTGCGGCTGTCCGGGGGAGCAAACGTGGAAACCAGAGCCAAGAAAAAATCGGATGCGGCTGCCGCATGCGGGCAAGCCGAGTTGCACGACAACACTGTTTCGCCCAGAGACGATCGACGAGCACGTGGCCAGGCGCAAGCTGCCGCGATGCCGCCCCAAGTGCACGCCGGATGGACTGCGCCGAAAGACAGGCGCGATCCCGTGGAAATCCTCCAGCAGTCGGACGAAGGGCGCATTCCTGAGCTGATTCCTCTCCGATATGGACGGATGCTGCAGACGCCCTTCACGTTCTATCGTGGTAGTGCCGCGATTATGGCTGCGGATCTGGCGAACACCCCGGTTACGCAAGTGCGCGTTCAGGCTTGCGGCGACTGTCACCTCCTTAACTTCGGAGCGTTTGCCACACCGGAGCGCAACATCGTCTTCGACATAAATGACTTTGACGAGACGTTGCCCGCCCCGTGGGAGTGGGACGTGAAAAGGCTTGCGGCCAGCTTCGTTCTGCTGGCTCGGGACAACGGTGTGAAGCCCAAGGTACCCAGAGCAGCTGCGGAGGCGGTAGCCCGTGCATATCGCGAGAAGATGGAAGACTATTCGCGCATGACGGTACTGAATATCTGGTACTCCCGAATCGACTGGCAGAGCTTCGTAGATATGACATCGGATCCGGGGCTGCAGAAGCGCCGCAAAGATCGCACTACAAAAGAGATGAGGCGCACGATCAAGAATCACTACTTTCCGAAACTGGTCGAAGAAAGCGATGGGCGCTACCTCTTCAAGGACAACCCGCCGTTTATGTATCACCTCCCCGTCGCGGACAGACGAAAGTTCGATCAAACTGTCGTCAAGGCTTTTCAGGGATATCGTGAGTCGCTGCAGGAGGATCGGCGGCGATTACTCGATCGCTACCGGCTCGTGGATCTCGCCATCAAGGTCGTCGGCATCGGCAGCGTCGGTACCGTATGCGCCGTGGCACTCATGCTTGCTCCCGATGATGAGCCATTGTTTTTGCAGATCAAGGAGGCGCGGTCTTCTGTGCTCGAGCCATATGCCGGAAAGAGCACCTTTGCGAATCACGGACAGAGGGTGGTTGAAGGACAGCGCATCATCCAGTCAGCCAGCGATATCTTCTTGGGGTGGACGCAGGCCGACAACGGCAAACACTTCTACCTGCGCCAGCTCCGTGACATGAAGATTACGCTGGAGCCAGAGCTCTGGGACGCGGATCAGATTATCCAGTCCGCCAGAGTGATGGCCGAGGTTCTGGCGCGAGCACACGCACGGTCCGGCGATTCCGCCTTCATCAGCGGCTATCTCGGAGACAGCGAGGAATTCGACGAAGCCATCGGAGAGTTTTCCGTAGCCTACGCGGATCAGGTGGAAAAAGACTACGAGATGCTCGCGGCCGCCGCCAAGTCAGGACGCATCACCGCCGCCAGCGAGATAGTCGCGTAGGGCGCGCCCCGCCAATGCCGTCCCGATAGCGTTACTTGGTCGGTTCAATCCCTGGTGACGCGGGCGTCCCGTTCGCTGTGGTGCGGGGAAGATGCCCGCGCCCCCAGGGGAGCACCGTCTCATTTGTGTTCGATGAATTCTGTACGGGCCCCGCCATGCTGCGCCCGTCCCGGCTCGAGCTGGTCCGTGGAAATGGGGCAGCAGGTCCTCGAACCGTGTAGGGGCGCGCCCCGCCGCGCCCGGGTGACGGTATGTCCTGTCAGGAAAGAAGTCCGATCAACGTCCTCGCATTGAAGATCGCGTGCGCATTTACGTCGTTGTTGAAGTACACGTAGACGTCGATGTTATCTTTGAGAAAATCTCGAATTACTCGCGCCTCCCTTTCTAGCTCGGCGTCAGAATAACTTGATGCGAATAAATCCGTACGGCCGTGATACCTCATGTACGCGAAGTCAGCCGTCACCACATCCTCACGCGGATAAGCGGGCGAGTCGGCAATACACAGCGCCGCGTTGTGCTTCCGCAACATCTTGTACACCGGCTCTTCGAACCATGACTCGTGGCGGAATTCGAAAGCAAGGCGCAACGCGGCTCTACTTTCTGCCGCCTCCTGAGCGCTGCTCAGGAATGTTTCCAATCGCTCATCATCTCTATGAAAGTTCTCGGGAAACTGCAACAGCAGTGGGCCAAGCTTCTCACCCAACACCAGCGCATTGTCGACAAACGTCTGCCACCCCTGCTCCACACCCTCGAGCCGCTTTATCCCAATCGCCGGCTTCGGAGCGGGCAGGATGCCGGCACCCCAAGGTTAGGTGAACGGCATTCCAACTAGCCCGTATATGCGGCCAGGACTTTCTGCGTACATGTTCAGTGACAGCCGTTAGACATCTGCGATCAGCACAGCTGATGCGCTTCGCGCATCGTGCCTACTGAGCGCGCTAGCGCGCGCGGGGCGGGCGGGACGCCCGCGCTCAGGGGATTCGCCTAGGCACTTCACTGAACATGTACCTTTCCGCTGATTTCGACAGCGGTGTTGCGGTCTGACGCTAATGCCTGAAGGTGGGCTGC
>DATNRD010000685.1:0-3773 GCA_036703665.1 Candidatus Obscuribacterales bacterium | reverse complement strand
AACACCTCGGCGCGCAAGTCAGACAGCATCTTCTGGCGGGTTTCTATAAGGTCCAGTGTCAGAGCGCCTTTTCTGGCCAGCGTCCCGGCTAGAATGCTGCCGCGCTCGCTGAAGTGTGCGCTTGTTCGCGAGGGCAGGTAGCCGTTTTTAATCCAGCGGTTTAAGAGCTGCTGCCTTCTGGTCAGCATTGATGATCCATCCGCCGGTGCTCTGTCGAGATATGCCATAACCGAACCAGGCAGCCAGGAGTCTTCCCCGCCTGGTTTATCCAGCACGGCAGCCAGCAGATTGGGCTCGACTGGCAGGGGCTTCTGGGGACCATGGGACTGGCGCATGGCACGCAATGCCAGCGCCGTCGGTATGGCCCCTGCCAGTATGCCGAGAACGCCGTCTGGATAGGAGTAATTGACGTTGTTGGCGGAGGCGAGGGTAAAGGCCGAGGACGCCGACCAGAGCACGCCGTTGCTCCACTGGCTGAGGATGGTCGAGCGCCAGACGTTGCGGTCTCGCCTGGCGCCGAGCTCCTCGCCCGTGTCTCGGAGCTCGTTTTGTTCGCCCTCTATGGCCGCCAGGACATAGTCGACCTCCAGGTTGGCTCTAAGTATAGCGCGGGACAGCCGCTGGGTTACCTCCAGCAGCTCCTGTCGGGCTGCCAGGCTTTCCAGCGTGACCGCCCCGGCCGGTATCCGGGCGACCTCTTGCCTGGCCGAGTGCAGATTCTCGACGAGAGGGCGCAATCCCAGCTGATCCAACAGAACGTCTGCCTCCAGGCTGAGTGCGCTCCTGCGCGGGACAGCGGCCAGCTTCAGTGGGGCCAGGGCGGCGGTGTCGTCGGCGCAGTATCCGGGGGCACTGGCAGTGGCAAGCAACGCCAACGACGAACTCCAGACCGACAGCGTCTTGGTAGAAAAACTCATGGGTACCGGTTCTCCCAGGCGGGGGCGGCTCGGTCCGCGCTGGATGCGTGTGGAATCGGCCGGGTCAATACCGCGGTAGCGAGGGGTCGACCTCATCGGCCCAGGCAAGTATGCCGCCTCTGAGGTTAGCCACCCTGGTAAAGCCGTTTTCTCGCAGGAACTGTGCTGCCCGCTGGCTGCGCTTGCCGGAGCGGCAGTAGACCACAATATCATAGTCTTTGTAGGAGTCCAGCTCTGCCAGCCTCAACGGCAACATCCCCATCGGGATGTGAAAAGTGTTGTTAAGGCTACAGATCGCCAGCTCGTGCGGCTCCCTGACATCGAGTACGGCTATCTTCTGCCCGGCATCGAGCCTGTCTTTCAGCTCGCGTGGGCTCATCTCCGTTGCGCTTGCTTTGTCCTGCATTCAGGCACCTTTTATTACGATGAAACGTCGTAGAGGCACTAAGCCCCATGCTGTCAGGCGGCATGGTGGTAACCGCTTGAGGGAGGTCGGCTGACTGCCCCCTACAGTATAATCTGCACAAGCTGGCCTCGTTTTCAACAGCCGGGAATGTCGTGCTGGTACCACAAGTGGTGTCGCTTTCCGGCTGCGTTCAGTGCGGTTGCCCAATTGGCGAAGGCGAGGTTCCTCTGCCCAAGATGGCAAGGCGCCGCTCAAGCAGTCAGGAGGATTCAAAGTGCCCAAGAGAACACTCGATGAAGCGCTCAAGGAAGTCTTGCAGGATGACAACAAGGTATCCAAGTTCGAAGCGAGAGTTCTGCGCGAGCTGATCATGGCTGACGGACAGGTAAGCTCGGAGGAAAGACAGTTTCTTCAGAGGGCGCTGGAAAACAATCAGTTCGACGACGACGCTTTCGAGATGCTATCGCAGGTCCTCCTGCGAGCGGAGATGAAATAACGGCCTGCCGAACGCTCTTACTCCCAGAGGAGTCTTTCGGAAAGGCTCGGTCCCATGCCGAAGTACTTCTGGAGCAGCTCCGGCTTCTCGCTTGTGGAGACGACGAATCCCGGGCTGACATACTTGTTCCAGGCAGCCTCGAACATTTCCCTGCCCCTCTCCGATCGGGCCAGCAATCTCGGCAGCGCGTGGTAGGCAGCGATGCGCGGTTCTGCCCGCCCGCGCAAGTATGCCCGGAAAAAAGCCGCCTCGGACGCCTCTGCCGAGCCGGTTTTCGGCAAGCTGTATTCGTACTTGGGAATGAGATAAGGCTGGTTGGTTATCGGTGCCAGGAGTTCTTTCATGGATCTGGAGAAAATCTGCGAGTGCTCCGGCTCGACATCATCGAGAAATAGCCTGTAGGAACCGTCCGAGCGCAGCGTGACTTGAATCGATTCTTGCCTTATCCAACCGGGCAACAACTTCGCCTGCTGAAGCGAAGCGAGCACGGCAATGGACAGATCCATGAGCGAGCTCTCCTGCGTGTTGGGGCGGCAGGTCTCGCGCATGAGCTTTTGATAGAGCCCCTGGTATCTTCTTCGTGCCGCCACCAGGGCAACCACCATGGGCAGGGCGGCGGCGAAGAGCCCGACGCCCCAGGCCGCAAGAACATATGCCACAAGCCCTGAGGCGAGCACCCCCAGCCCGGCGTGCTCCCACCAGATGCCGGCCAGCTCTGAGCGCATGTGCCGCGCATGTGCTTTGTATTTCATATCCCGGCGGATGTTGGGCGGCGTGAGCGCCAGCTTCCGCAGTCGCCCGACCTCGATGCACCCCAGCGACCTGTTGCTGTACTTCTCGCCGACTTTCCACAAGTCGTAAATCTTGTCTCTCACCAGCGCTCTTTGAACCATCTCCTTGTTCAGATCTTCCAGGGAGGCGAACACCTCCACCGGCGTCAGCTCCGAAAACGATGGATGCACGTGGCCGACCCCGCACTCGATCTGCCCGTCGTCGGAGATGCCGAAATAGCCGTCGTGCTTGCGCACGAAGCGCTGGTAGTCATTGAGCCCCTTCTCGAGGGCCGGGGCTATGCACACTACGTCCCAGTTGTTGGCCACCTTCCTTGCCCCGAGCGGGTCGTTGCTGTGTATGCGAATCGAGCGCCCGCGCAGTTGCTTGACCGATACTGCCGAGGTCGCCGTGGTCAGGTCGATGAGTGTATTGAGCGCCTGGCTGTCCCACCCCTCGCCGAAGATGCCGCGAGTGCCTATGAGGCATCTGGTTATGCCGCGCTCGAAGATCTCTGTGGCCATGGCGACGTAAAGGCGCGTTTCCCAGTCGGATGTGCCCGCGGTTACCTCCACGAATTCGTCACCGTCCTTTTCCCGGGTAATCAAGGCGAAGCGGTAGCCTTCACGTGCTATGTAATCTCTGGCGGCCTCGAGGAACTGAGCGGCGATCCTCCGGTCGACCAGAAGCAGGGAGCCGGTCACAAGGCAGGGGTTTATCCATTGCCCGACAGAGCTGGCAAGCAGTTCTCGCAAGACCGCCACCGCGCCACCGGATTCGGTATCAAGAACGCCTTTGAGGCCGCGCACGGATGTAGCCGACATTCGCTCGAAGTCCGTCACCACAACGGCGCGCAGGCGATCACCCAGGTTGCGATGCTCGACTTCCAATATCTGTGCCACTGCCTGCGGTTTGCTGTGGCTGTAGGCCAGAACTCTGTCTACCGGCGATGCCTGCCTGCGCACTCCTGTCTCGGTCAGGGCATATCCCAGCTTCCTGACCGCCTTTTTTATCCTGTCGAGCAGCGAGTGGTCCTCCGGCTCTGCGCTCAATTTCAGGAAGTGCGAGGCGTAGTCCTCGATCAGCGCCAGCCAGTCGTCAATAAGGGGCGACTGGCACAGGGCTTCGCTCAGCTCGATCTCGCGGGGTACCGGCAGGCGCTGCTTCCACAGATAACGGCAGG
>DATNRD010000684.1:0-6141 GCA_036703665.1 Candidatus Obscuribacterales bacterium | reverse complement strand
AACCCGCCTATGCGCGCAAGTTCTGGGATCTGGTGGACAAGCTGCGCTCGGGGCGCTTTGATATCAAGGGACTCAACGTAGAGAAGCTGCACACGCGCAAGGGCAAAGTCTATTCCGCGCGCTTGAACGTGGAGCTGCGCGTCATTTTCTCCATGTTCTCCCAGTCCGACAGACGCTCGCTGGTCATCTGGGACGCCAATCATCACGATGCGGCCTACCAGAGGGTAGATCGCATGTGCTTGCCATTCGCCTTGCAGGACGGCGCCGGCGACCTGGAGCCTGTAGAGTCGTGGGGGGCGGCCAGCGGGCGCTCGCTCAAGGAGCTGGCCGTCGAAGCCGCCCACGGCGATACGGAGGAGTTCACGGACGGGCTGCTGTTGTTCGAGGTGCCGCACTACGTGCTGTCAGAGCCTGGCAAATATCAGCTCTTCGAACGCAACATCGATCGCTATCTGCGCCTTACGCAAGAACAAGAGGAGCTGATCAGCCGTTACGACAAGGCTTACCTGGTGCAGGGGTCGGCCGGGACAGGCAAGACCACGCTGGCGCTGTTTCATGCGCTCAATCTCTACGAGCGCAATCCCGACGACGACATTTTCTTCTTTACCTACCAGGACGAGCTGGCATGCGTCTGCCGGTGCTACAAGGTGAATCTGGTCGGTGAGGACGAACTTCCCGAAAGCTCCGAGGAAGGCGGACTGCGGGTTTTTTCCTACCTGGAGTTCTGCCGCCACTACCTGCGCAAGCATCTCGAGAACGTCTCGGTGGACTGGCAGTGGATTCAGCGCAGCGCCAGTCTCGCGCTTCTCAAAGAGGTTGTCAACTCCAAGTCGAGGTGGGCGCGCTCCTTTCAGGCCGAGGATCTCTACAGCTACATCTATTCGATTCTCAAGGGACGGCTCGTTCCCGGCACCGATCACTTTCCCGAATCAGAAGAGGACTACCGTCGCATTTTCAAGGGCTACGGCACGACCCCGAAAAACCTCGACGAGATCATGGAGATCTTTCAGCTATATGAAGAACGGCTCGCCCGGTCGAAGAAAAGGGACGAAGCCGACCTCATCCGCTACTGCTATCAGAGCCTGAAGGACACGGCGTTGCTCTCGGATGAAAAGCGCGCTACCTGGATAGTGATCGACGAGATCCAGGACTTCACGGAGCTGGAGTGGAAGTCGATTTTGCTTTTCTGGGAGAACAAGTGCAGGGTTTCCAGAGCCCACCTGAGCTTTCCTTTTCTTTCCGGCGACCGGAATCAAAACATCTCTCGCTCAGGCTTTCGCTGGCAGGAGGTCGATTCGTACGTCGATGCCATCCTCAGGAAAATGCATCGCCCGAACGCTCTGGTCAAAGTCCAGCTCCACAGGAACTACCGCAACACCCTGGAGGTTTTCAACCTGGGCAAATTCGTGCGCGACCGGGCCCCGGAAGGGTCCGGAGATATAGGCGTGCCGCCCAACTTCTCTGGTTGGAAGCCGATGGTGGTTGTCGGGCAGGAGCGGGATTTCGTCGATTTTTTGAAAGGCATTTGCGGGGGGGCGGCCGACGGGCTGCCGGCACCACTGGTGGTGCTCTTCGAGGACGAGCAGGACTTGAGAAACGTCAAAAAGGGCCTGCCGCTGGAGGACGGCCTTTTTCTCATGCCGCTAAAGAAGAGCAAGGGCATGGAATTTGAAGATTGCATCCTCTACCGCCTGTTCGCCTCGGCCGAAGCAGTCGGGCCGGACACGGGGGCCGATTTCATCGCCAGGCTGTTCGATCTCTGGTACATGGCTGTCACCAGGGGTCGCAAGAACCTGCTCATTTTCCTGACACCGGAGGACTGGAGCCACCTCGAGCGACTGTTTGCCGGGCACATGGATGAGTTTCTCCAACTGGTAGATTACGGGCCCGCAGAACAGGCCGGCTCGGCTCTTTGCGAGTTCTTCGACCGCGGCGAGAAGTACGTCCCCAATTACTGCGTGATATTCCTCGAGCGCGTCAAGGCTGAAGAGTCGTGGCAGGAGGCAAACCGGATCGACGCCCAGCCCCTGCCGGAAGCCGAACGCCAGTCGCTGCGGCAGCAGGCTCTCAGGCTCTGGAAGAAGTGCCGCGACTGGCGCAACCTGGGCAAGGCATTGAAAGAGCTGGGGCGTTACGCCGAGGCCGTCCCTTACTTGAAGCTCGCCAACCTTGCCGGCGATGTGGCCGAATGCTATGAGAAGCTCGGCAACTTCGAGCAGGCGGCCCGCTATTTCGAGGAAGAGCATGCGCTGGAGGATGCGGCTCGCTGCTATGAGCGGGCCGGCTGCCATCAACGCGCCGCCGAGATGTACGAGCTGGCTCAGCAGTGGCTGCCTGCCGGTGCCAATTACGAGCGGGCCGGGCAGAACAAAAAAGCAGCCATCTGCTTCGAGAAGGGCCAGAACTGGGAGCAGGCTGCCAACCTCTACTGCTTGCGCGCCGAGTGGTTGAAGGCAGCCGAACTCTACGTGAAATGCCAGCGTTACGAGCTGGCCGCCGAGATGTACCTCAAAGTAAAGGACAAGCTCGATGCTGCCCGATGCTATCAGAAGGCAGGCGATCACCAGAAGGCGGGCAAGCTGCTGGAGTCCCTCAATCGCTGGGGTGAGGCCGCGGAAGCCTACGAGCAGGCCGGCATGCTGGACAAGGCTGGTGCGCTTTACGCAAAGGCAGGCCGACTCAAAGACGTTGCCGCCTGTGCCGAGCGGCTGGGCAACTGGGCGCAGGCCGCCCCTGCCTACGAGCGGATGCGCAACTGGCCGAAAGCTGCCGAGGCATACCTGGCACTAGGCGTGAAGGATAAGGCAGCCTCATGCTTGGAGCGGGCAGGCGATCGGGTGGCAGCCCTGCCGATCTTCATGGAGCTGGGAGACTGGCTTGGTGCCGGGCGCTGCTGCGAGCATCTCGGTGATCCTGCGCGTGCCGTGGACTGCTATTTAAAGGTCGGTGCGTTCAATGAAGCCGGACACTGCTACGAAAAAGGTGAGCAGTGGAACCAGGCGGCGGACTGTTACCTGAAAGCAGGCAACCTGCCTGCCGCAGCAGGAGCTCTGGCAAAGGCCGGCAGGAGGATGGATGCCGCCAGGCTTTACCTGCTTGCCGGCCAGCTTCTGCCCGCGCTCGAGCTGGCTCGCGCAGTTCCTGCCTCCGACCGGTCAGCCGAAGGCAAGTCGGGCGACCTGCGCCTGGAACTGGCCGTGTGGGCCGAGCAAACCAACCGACTCGACCTGGCCGCATCAGTTTACGAGCACATGGGGCAGTTCATGCTGGCCGCCCAGCGTTACAAGCAGGCGGCGCTGCCCGGGAAGGCAGCCCATTGCTACGAGCGGGACCGCAAATTTGGCCTGGCTGCCGAGCTCTATCTGCAGCATGGGGATGCGCGCAAGGCAGCTCACTGCTACAAGGCCATAAACCAGTGGAAGAAGGCTGCCCAGTGCCTGGAGCAAGCCCGCGACTGGGAGCAAGCCCGCCAGATCTACGAGAAGATAGGCGACGAGGAAAGCGCGCGCCGTTGCCGGATAAGCTCCCAGTGGCTCTAGAAACCGCTGTCGCCTACGGGCTGTCCTGGTTGAGGTTCGCCCATGCGACCGGCGCCCCGGGCGCCGGGGGCAGGGCCGCCAGCGCCGCCGCCGGCGGGCTGGATGATCTCGGCCGAGATTATCCTGTCGCCGGGCTGTATGGCATAGACGACCTCCATGCCTTTTACTACGCCGCCGAAGATGGAGTACTGCCCGTCGAGGGCCGGCATGGCTCTCTTGGTGATGTAGAACTGGCAACTGCCGGAGTTAGGGTTCTTGGCATGTGCCATGGCGACCACACCGGGGGCATTGTGCTTGAGGAATCGGTTGGTTTCCAGCATGAGATAGCGAGGGCGCCCGGTAGCCGGGTCGATGAAGTCGCCTGTGCCGTTGCCGTTGGGGTCGCCTCCCTGAATCACCCAGCTTTCCACCCTGTGGAAGGTCAGCCCGTTGTAAAAGCCCCGGCTCACCAGGTCCAGGAAGTTGCCGGCAGTGTTGGGAACATAGTTATAGAAGATCTTCATGACAATGGGTCCTTTGGTTGTTTGGAGAACGACAAAAGGCCCTTGTGCCTGCGCTCCAGCGTCCGGAATGCTTGCCCATAAGGCCAGCACCGCAGCCAGAACGCCCAATGCCAACCGATGCAATCCCTGCCACATGGTCTCGAGCTCCCTGATTGCTCTGGCGCTTCCGGCGACGATCGCCGTACCTACTTATATATAGTATCCAGTCAGGGCAGGCCGGGTAGCACGCCCTGACTGTCCGATAACGGGAGATCGCCCTGGGTATTTCAGGGTAAAACAGATCACGAAAGGTAATTGGCAGATGGCCCTCTACGCAGATCTTCATAGACACCTGGGTGGTGCGATTCACCCCCGCATCATCTACAAGTTCCTTCAAAAGAACGATCATCCGGTTCTCAACTATTTTCCGGATTACGATGGGTTCTACAGCTGGTTCACGCGCCCTTGCCGGACGCTCGAGGAGTTCGTGAAGATCCACACGCTGGTGGAAGAGCTGCAAAGCGTCGAGCACCTCCCCTATTTTTGCTTGCGCCTGTGCCGGGGCGCCTACACGTTCGAAAACCTGCAGTACATGGAGCTCCGTTACAATCCTTATTTCCGCACCGATCGCAATCTTACAGTGGCCAGGCGCATCGAACAGATGTACGAAATTGTCGCGGTGATAACGGCCAACTTGCGTCCTGCCGAGTACCCGATCACCGTCAAGCAAATCCTCTGCCTGGACCGCCGGCTGCCGAAACACATCAACGAAGCCATTCTCAAAGTAGCGAAGGACAATATCGGCCCGGTTGTAGGAATAGATCTTGCCGGTCCGGAGATCGATCCAGAGACATGGGAGGTCTGGGTGAAGTTGCTTGCCAAGGCCAGAGCGGCGGGATTGAAAGCTACAGCGCACCTCGGCGAGACTGCGGTGGACAATGTTCACCCTCAGTACTTCACGGTCTTAGACCGCATCGGCCACGGCATCCACATTCCCTTGTCACGACCGGACCTTTTGCCGGAGCTGGCTAAGCGGCAGATCACGCTGGAGGTGTGCCCGACCAGCTACCGTCAGACCGGATCGCTAAAAGACATTGGCGAGCTGAGAACCGTCTTTTTGCGCTGCCGCGAGGCGGGGGTTGCTATCGCGGTGTGCACAGACAATCCTGGCAGGAACCCGGCCCCCTGCACGCTCCCGGGCGAGTACGAGCGCCTGATCGATCACGACGTGATCGACTTTCACGAGCTCAAACAGATTCAAAACGAAGGATTTCGCTCGGCGTTCGGGTTTGTCGCAACACCCAGGCTGTAGTTCCGCACATAAAGGCGGCGCGCTATCGTGCATAAAGATTTTTTCAAAAATGAGCCATAGGACTCACTTTCTGCTTCACTATTGTGGGTTGCAAGGAACCCGTGTTTGAATCCCTGCTTCACTTACTAGACTGGAACCTCGACTTACCATGACTTTCGTTATTGATCCCAGAATGTGCCTGTATACCGGCAAGCAGTTGGCCGGGTGCGACCAGCCTTGCTGTGGCGGCGACCATTCCTACCGGCAGCAACCGGTCGGCCTGGGCGCTGCCATAAGCGAGCGAGCCAGGCACAACCAGTTTCGCATGCAGTTGTCGGAGAAGCGCGAGCAAAGCCTGTACGATCGGGCAAATCTGAGCATGCAGCTTGCCTATACCGGCTCGCCGCAATATGTCCGGCCGAGCCGCTCGACTGAGTTTCTCAGGTCCGCGCAGCGAACGTCGACCGGGGCGACTGAGGAGTTGAATCAGGTACTCTATGTGCCGCCCGGACCTAATCGCCGAGAGTCTTTCGCGGGCGTGCTCAGGCGCATGTTCGGACGATGTCCGGTCTGAACCTTCTTAACCGAGGGACAGCCGCTTAGCCTGGTTGCTGGCGATGAGCATGCTGCTCAGGCTGGAGCTTCTGTCGAGCATGGCGGTCTTGCTTTCCGGCAACTTGTCTTTCGGTATGCGGAGGACCGACAGCTCATCGAGAGCGGCTTGATCCGCCTTTGTTTTCCAGATGCCGGCAATGACACCCAGGGCGGCGCCGCCGAGCTTGAGGTAAGGCGTGGAGCAGTACCTCGAGGCGATCCAGCCGAGTGTTGC
>DATNRD010000683.1:0-7495 GCA_036703665.1 Candidatus Obscuribacterales bacterium | reverse complement strand
CGGTGGCACCTGCTCCTCCGACCGGTCGGGCTGCTCGTCGGGTGTTGGTGTGGCTGCCCCCGCCGTTTCCTCTTCCCGATGAAAAGCCGCTCCGGAGCTGGTGGACAGGGTCACAACTTCGCCCGCCTCGCTGTTGCTTTCCGCGGGCTCGACCGGTTTGCGATCGCCCAGCAGCGGCTCGGAGGCAGGCGCACCGGCTGCCGGCTCGTCTGCTCTAAGCTCTGCCTCCGGCCGAACCGCGTTGAGGTCCGCGGCTGCCGGGGCCTCCGGTGAAACCGCTTCGCGGTGGTCGGCTGCCGGGGGCTCCGCCGGCGGAACCGCTTGGAAGTCCTCGCCTGCCGGCGCCTGCTCCGGTGGAACCGGTTTGAACTCGTCTGCTGCCGCTGCCCCCTGCGCCCGAGCCAAGTTTGACTCCTCCGGCGCCGACTCCTGCCCGGAGGCAAGCAATTCCGGTACCGGCGGCGCCTCGGCTTCCGGACTGTCGGCCCAGTCTATCTGTCCGGCCCAGCTCGGCACCGCGCTGCTGGCGCTTATCTTGCGAACGCCTTCAGGATTGGCGTTGACCGGTACTTCGTGGACCAGCTTTGCCGAACGCGCACCACCGGATGCGCCGGCGCGCGGGTCGGGAATCGTCACCGACTCCAACTCCTGCCGGCCCACCCAGCCCCGGGAGACGAGCGTCTCGGACAGTGGGATCGAGCTTTCCCGGAGCGTGTACATGGCTGTCTGAAACTGTGCCACGGTAATCTTCCCGTCCATTATCAGCCTTTGTCCAAGCAAGGCGGAATTTAGCTCAGACTCCGTGAGGAAGCCCTGCTTCACCAGAAACTGACCGAAAGGCATTTCCGGCATCGCTTTGTGCATGTCCACCGCTATCTCCAGCTCGGTGGGTTCCAGGATCTCGGAGCACTGCAACAACTCCCCGATCCTCAAATGCGGCTGGTTGGGCGCCTGGCTCTGCTCGGACTCGCTCGGCGTTTCCACTGCCTTAGCGTCACCGCCTCCCCGCAGACCCATGAGCCTGAAGTCGTAATCGGTGCGTGTGTTGGGATCCCGCAGGACGTCGTAGGCCACACACAGGGTTCTCAGGCGGTCGCGAAACTCGCGATTGGAAAGGTCCCTGTTGGTGGCGCGCTCCCGCAGCAAACTTTTCACCTGGCTGAGAAAGCGAACGCGAATTCTCTCGAACGGAGACACCGGCTCAAGACCCAGAATGTGGTAGTAGCTCTCGAAATGCGGAGTCTCAGGCGATTTGCCGCCGGCTTCTGCCGGCTGCGCCTGCTCTTCTGCCCGGGCATTGCCCCCACCAGGCAGCGTCCCGGGAAAGTCCGCCCCGCCAGTCTCTACCGCACCGGCAGAAGCGACAGACTCAGGCTGATCGGTCGGCCCGGCATGTGCTTGCGCCGTGGCGGGCGCGACCTCCTCTGTGATAGCGCCTGAGGCAGGTTGCTCGGCTGTGTCCGTTTCAGCAGCCTGCCCTGTTGCCCCGGCTGAGGGCGCCTGGGCGGGCGGTCGGTCAGCAGAAACTTGATCGCTTGCTTCCTGCCGGGAAGCGTCTGCGCCTGTCTTAGGCTGCTCGGACTGCTGCTTGAGCAGCTCGGTCAACTGCCTGTGCGCCAGCAACGCCCCTGACATGTCCCCCCGCTCGAAGCTCTGCTTGAGCGCTGCCGCCAGCACACGCGCCTCCAGGTCGCGCCGACTCTCAGTTGTGTGGATGGTGTCTCCCATGTGTCAATAAGCTCAGGGACCGCTCTATCTCGAGCCAGCGACCGGAAACGCGGATGACTACATAAATTATGCCTTTCCTAAGGAGGTTTAACACACCCCCTGCCAAATTTGAGCTTAAAGGTGAGGGCCAGGGCAACTCCGGTCCAGGTTGAATCGTCGCCGCTCAACCGTTTGGGTATCATGTCCTTGGAAGATCGTACCGGGACCGGGGGCGACACTTCCGCGGCAACGGCGGATAACAAGAGGGTGGTGCTTTGGATCTCAGCTGGGTGAAAGCTCTTGCCGAGCAGTCCAACCGGCAACAAGAGGAAAGGGCTGCCGAGGAGAGGCGTCAGAAGGAAGAGGAGCGCCAGATTGCTCTGGCAACCATTCCTTTCATCGAAAAGCTGCATCTGCTCCTGACCACCTGCGCCGATGAGTTCAACAAGTACGTGCAGTACTCAAGCCTGCGCGTGGTCACCACCCGTGTCCAGAAGCGCACGAGGAGAACAGTCAATGCCGAGGACAGCGCGCTTACGTACTCCGAGGAGATGTGCTCCTTTACCTTTTCGCGTGCTGACTGGACCTACGGTGTCAGGGGCTGCATGGGAGTGGTGGAGTTCCTGGAGCTGCCCACGGCAAGCGGGGCCGGCGGGCTGGGTTTTCGCTTCGACGAGGCCGGGGCCACCCCCTCGCATAAACTCGTTGCCGTCATCGATCAGCCGACCCAGCAAATTTTGTGGATGCACGACGAGAAAGTAATGGACGGCGAAGCGATCATCTCCCTGTGCAAGGAGTACTTCAAATCATTCATTGAGCGGACCAATCCCTAATCTGGACGAGGCGCTGGCGGACCTGAGGGCCCGGGGAAGCCGGCTGGGAGTCGGGCTTTCGCCCGATGCGATTTCTGCTGTCGCTATCTTCTGCCGGGCGCTGGCCGAATACAGCCAGCACACGAACCTGGTGGCTGACGCATCACCTGGTGTGGTCGTGGCGCATCACGTTCTTGATTCCCTTACTCTGGTACCGCTTTTGAGCAGACTGCCCCAGGGCGATTCCGCTTGCGGACCATCGGCAGCCTCGCTGGTAGACATCGGCTCGGGTGCCGGGTTTCCAGGACTGGTGTTGGCAATTGCCTGTCCGCATCTCAAGGTGACGCTGTTGGAGTCAATCGCCAAAAAGACCAGGTTTCTGCAATCCGTTGTTGACGCCCTGGGAGAGGCGGAACGCATCTCGGTGATTAACGCTCGAGCCGAAGACCTGGCTGGCGACAACCGTTTTCGCGAAAGCTTCGATTTTGCCACGGCCAGGGCGGTGGGCTCCGCGGACCTGGTGCTCGAGCTGGCGCTGCCTCTTGTCCGGACGGGGGGCGCTGCGCTAATTCAGAAGTCACGGGCACAGGTCGAGGACGAAATGGCAAGGGCGGAGCGTGCGGCACAGATTCTGGGCGGCGGGCGAGCGGAGCTGGTGATACCGGATGTGGAGGCGCTCGGCAAGGAGCACGTGGTAATCGCGGTCAGAAAGGTATCGAAGACGCCCTCACGCTATCCCCGCTCCATGGCGCAAATCAAGCGGCATGCCCTGGGCTCGGGTCGCTGAAGCCGGAGCCCCAGGCTTATGCAGGCACTCCGGCTTGCTCGGGGACGATCCAGCCTTCTGCCGCGGCTTGAATCTTGGCTTTATCGGGGCCGTTGTCCACCGTCAACTCGAGCAGGCGCCTGCGGCTGCCGAAGACATAGCGTGCTCTGTTGATCAGCGCCGTGAGATCTATGTGATCGTGGGCAAAGATAATGTTGTCCAGGTGGCGATACCAATCGTCTCCAGGCGGCGCCACGATGTCGGCCACCATCTCGCCGACCTCGAGCGGCTCTTTGTCACGCTGCGCCCTTGCCGGCCAGACCACCCAGTACCGTTTGGTGTCGAAGCCCAGGCATTCCGCCTTGCCCAGGTAAGGAATGGTTTGCTCCTCTATGGCGAACTCAGCGTCGGCGTAGAGTTTCACTTCCTCGCTCCACAGCTCTTTCAATACGTCGGCAAGCGTCTGCATATGCGGCTGCAAGCGCCAGAGCTCCGTGGTCGGGAAGTAAGAGGCAGCCGGTCGGAACTCCCAGGCATCTTCCGTGTAGAGCACCTCGTACTGGTGGGTGTGAGCCCAGGCGGTCATAAGCAGGCTCAGCCAGATGTTGTCATCCTTGTAAACCTTGGCGTAACTCTGTTTGAACCACTCCTGCCACTCATCGAAGGAATCGTACTGGCTGGATCGTTTGATCAGTCCCTCGCGCCATTCCGTCTCGTCCGGCAGAGGGTCTTCGGCGTGGAAGAACTCGGACCAGTAGGCGGTAACGGTGGCCGGCTCGATGAGGAAAAGGTCTGCCTTGCCGACCTGCTCCTCCCAGAGCGTTGTGCAGAGCTTAATGGCCCCTTCACAACGGGAGTAAGGGTTTGATTCCTTGTATTCCTCGTTGTGCCTGACCCAGTCAATGCCGGTTCGGATTAGAAAAGCTGGAAACATTTAAAAGATCGCCCTCTTTGCTTGCTGTCGGCCCGGGGAAGGGTCCAGGCAGCCTCAATCATAATATGCCATCGGGCGGTTGGCCATCGCTTATACAGGCAGCGATTGGCCTTGCCTGGCGGGGACGCGCCCGGTCTGGCGGATGAGGTCGCTGAACAGGCGAAGGCGAGGGCCGAACTGCGGATCGTCCTGGTAGGCAGGCAATGGGCGGTCCAGGCGCTCGCTCCAGCAGGACTCCCCGTGCAGTCCCGGCTGGTTGAAGCGCTGGCTTGTCAGAAGCAGATCGGTCACCATGAACACGGCCAGCCACGCCCTGGATTCAAGAATTGCGCGCAGGAGCTCGTGGTGCAGTGCGGCGGTGCATGTCTCGGGAGGGTGCTCCGGGTCCATGCCGAGGAAGCGCATGAGGCGCTTAACCTCCAGCCACCCCTCGTGGCCGTCCGGCCCGTGCCACCAGTTGACCAGCTCCTCATAGAACGCGGCCAGCGGCGGGTGGTCGTGCGTGCCGTAGGTGGCCAGCGACAGAGGCGGAATCTTCTCCTTCGGTTTGTAGGACCGATCCTTGCCCACCCGTTCGAACATGGGGATGTAAAAACCCGGTATGTCCAGCGCTTGCAGAATCGGGCGCACGTACGGGGGAACGACGCCGAGATCCTCGGCTACTATTCCGGTTGTTGCTGCCGCCTGGCGAATAACCTTGAGCAGTGCCACGCCCTGCGAGGCGTTCATCTCCGAGTGCTCGGGCGTGTCGTCTGCTGCCGGCAGGAAAAGCGGGAGATGGCCGCCGGTTTTGGCGGCTGCCTGGTCGTGCGTCAGATCGACGAACTCCTGGTTGCGCTCTGGCGGCCAGGGGAAGGCATAGACTCTGAAGAAGCCAAGCACGTGATCGATCCTGAAATGGTGAAAGAAGTCCGACACGCGCTCGATGCGCTGGCGCCACCAGGCGAAGTCCTGGTCGGCGTGGGCGGACCACCTGTAGAGAGGGATGCCCCAGTTCTGCCCCCACTGCCGCACAAACGGGTCACCGGCAAAGGACGGCTCAGCCGGGGCACCACCGTACCAGTCTAGATCGAACAGCTCACGCTGCCCCCACACGTCGGCACTGTAACGGTTGACGCCGAAGGGGATGTCTCCCATGAGCTCCACCGCCAGGTCATCGGCCAGCGCTCTTACCTCCTGCCACTGGGAGAAAGCGACCCATTGAATGTAGGCGCAAAAGTCGCGATAGCGGCCCAGCCGCTCGCCATCCGGGCAGGATGACAACCAGCTCTCCGCTCCGGCGGGCGTCTGCAGCTCGAGCGGCCACTGTGTCCAGCAGGCGTTGCCGCCGTGCTCCGCCACCAGGGTGCGGAAAAGGGTGTACTGTGGCAGCCAGCCGGCGTGACGGTTCTTGAACTGATCGAACGCGCATGCCAGGGGCGTTCGGCCGGCCAGATGCTCGCTTGAAAATCGCGCGTATGCAGACTGGAGCAGATCCTCCTTCAAACGTTTTACCCGGGGATACTTCACCGGGCCTTGCCGGAGTTCCGAAAGTTCAGCCTGGGTTGCCGCCTTATCTAGATCGCCCGGCTGGAAGCCTGGGACGCTGCGCGGCGAGAACGAGAGCAGCACCGGATCGAGTGCCACCGAACTGATGGCGTTGTATGGGCTGTTGTCACCACCGGTTTCGTTGATCGGCAGAACCTGCAGAACACCTATTCCATGCCTGGTGCAGAACTCGATTGCCTGTTTGACGGCGGCCGTGTCGCCAATTCCCAGATCATCCTCGTGGCGAAGAGCGAAAACGGGCACCATGAGCCCGGCGAGCTTCCTGTTTGGCTCTATCGGCATGATGCTGGCCCTGTCTGTCGAATCTGCTCCATTACTCCAGTCCGCGGTCACCGACGTCCCTGCGGTAGTGCATGCCCTCGAACTCGATTCTTCCGGCAAGCTCGTAAGCAGCTACTTTAGCATCCAGCAAACTCTCGCCGATAACGGACAGCGTAAGGATCCGGGCGCCCGCCGCTGCCTGACCGGGCTCTGCGCTGATGTTAAAAGAGTTTGCGTGAGCCCCGGCGCCTTCATGGAAGATGAGCGGGCGGACGGTGATGGCAATTGGTCTGGCCTTGTCGAGGACTTGTTTTTCTATGGTGAGCAGATTGCGCTTCTCCAGCTCCGCCAGCCCGTTTATCTGCAGCGGCGCTTTAGCCGCCCACCGGTGCCCCTGCCCGCAAATGGCCAGAGCCAGACAGTGATAGGGGCTGAAACGGAAGCCGGCTTCCAGGAAGTGGGCGAGGTCGCCCTCGGTGACCGCCCAGAAGATCTCGAAGAGATCTTCGTCCAGAAGCGGCAACAGCACCTGCGATTCCAGATCTCCCAGGGTTGATCCGATGCCGAGCACGCGTGGCTTAAGCTCGGCGTCGATGGAGAGATTCAAATGAAGCACGCCCGTGTAGGGCGTTCCGCCGTTGGATAGCGCGAGGATCAATGGATCGATGATCCGCTCGATTGCCTGCCTGATCGCCTTGTCACCGAATGTGGTGCAAGGCGCGTAAGCTCCCATTCCAGGCGTGATCGGCCCCCGATCCTCGTCGCGCAGCCGCCTTGCCACCTGCACCGCTACCATGGTCACGGCCCTTGCGCCGTCGCATACGACCTCAACTGACACCTCTTCCCCTTCGAGAAAGTCCTCAATTATCACGGTCTCGTTTGCCGGGCCCGTGCCCCTGGAGAACAGCCGAGCGAGCGTGTCGTGAGCTTCCTGGTGCGAGCTGGCAACGGCCACGCCGTAGCCGCCTGAGGGTCCGCCAGGTTTTATGACGATTGGCGGCTTGCGCGACTCGACATAGGCACGCGCGAGATCTTCGCGCTCGAAGGCCGCATATCTGGCCGTGGGGATCTTGTGCTTGAGCATGAGCTCCTTGGCGAAATAGCGCGACCAGGACAATCGTGCCGCTTCGCGGGAGGGACCGAATATGCGCATCCTCCGGTGCTTGAAGTAATCGACTATGCCGTTGTGTATTGCCTCCTCCGCACATGCTACCGTCAGATCCACGTGCTGCACATGGGCCAGGTCGGCTAATTTCTCGATCGATGTTGCCGGCACATCGATGCAGGTAGCCAGTGCGGCCATTCCAGGGTTGCCCGGCGCGCAGAGAACATCGCTGACATTAGGGCTCTGGCGCAGTTTCCAGACTACAGCATGCTCGCGGGCACCGCTGCCGACCACCAGCACTCGCATGCTACGAACCTCCGCGCACTTTGTCGTCTCCTGGGGGTGACACCGATTTACGTGAC
>DATNRD010000682.1:0-2769 GCA_036703665.1 Candidatus Obscuribacterales bacterium | reverse complement strand
TGTGGCATGGACGTAATGGGAGGCATCGAGAAAGGTGCCGTCGCCGCCCACCGAGATTACCAGGTCGACGTCCGTCACAAACGTCGTCAAGTCGACCCTGGCAACCGCGCGATACTCGATGCCCCGCTCAGAGAGCTCCTTTTGAATCTGCTCCAGAGTTTCATAGTGCTCTGAATGAGCCAGCTTGACCCTGGTCACGGTCTCATGGCCTTGCTCCACGAGCTTGAGAAATCGCGGTTCCCTGTGCTCGACAGCCTGAATTTGGAAAGTCGACTTTTTATAGACTATCAGGACTTTGCGGAGCTTCACCTGTCCTGTCCGCCTCCGAAGGCCGCACTAAGGCGCCAGAGCCAGCGGCGCCTGCGCCTTAGTGAAGATTAGCAGATCCTCCCGGGCTGTTCCACAAGAGGAAGAGCAACCTGCCCCTTGGCTCAGGGACTGCACGCCGTGAGGCGTGCCGCGTGGACCAGGCAACGGTCTTGGACGGCTCGGCAAGAATACCAGATCTGAAGCTGCCCCGGCAATTCGGGCAACCGCAAGCGCGGGGTCCCCCGCCGAAGCTCACCTCTGCTCTTTGGATGCGCGCGCCGCGCTGCCGATTGGTACGTGCTCGACCACAAAAGTAAAATCCGAGCGTCCCACGCGCAGCTTGTCGCCGTTGATGATGGGACGTCGCCGCGTCAGAGGGCTGCCGTTCAAAAGGGTTCCGTTGGTGCTGCCAAGGTCTTCGACAAAAAAGTGCCCGTCCTCGTAGGTAATCCAGGCATGGAACCGCGAGGCGTACGGGTCTTCGTCTATGACTACCTGGTTGGTCGGATCACGTCCAATCTTGCATTTGGGGCTTTTTATTTCAAATCGTCGCCCCGTATGGGACTCCAGGAGCGAGGCCCTGATGGCTTCGGCTTTGCCATCTATGGCACCGCTGGCAAACGCATCCGGAATACTAAGATCGGTCAGCGTGCACCCGACGCAGACCTCCCCTTGTCCGGTAGGCTTACCACAAAATTTACAAAATCCCTGTGCTTCGCTCACCTGCTCGTTCTCAATGAAGCTTTCCCCACCCCTATGGCAGCCTTGTATGGCCCCCATATCAGAAATTCTGTGCCCGGATTCAGCTCATTAATAACACAGAGGCGCTATCTCATCGGCAAGCGGCGCTCCCTTACTCGGGCCCCACACGGGAGCGAGAGCAGCCGGGGCATTGTTAAGCCTCTGGCTCAGCCCTAAAGCCGCCCCCGGCCCGTACTGATATACTAAATGAGCCTGCAAAGGCAGAGATGGAGCCGGTTTGCTGGGAGTCCGCCATGACGTTGACAGGGTCTGAAATTCGCCAGAAGTTCGTCTTGTATTTTCAGGACAAACGCGGTCATCTGCATCTGCCCAGCGCCAGCCTCATTCCGGACAACCCGACGCTGCTTTTGACATCGGCAGGCATGGTACCCTTCGTGCCCATCTTCCTCGGGCAGGCACCGCCAACCAACCCGCCCCGTGTGGTCACCGTCCAGAAGGTGGCGCGCGCCGGCGGCAAGGATTCGGATATTGAAAACGTCGGGCGCACGGCACGACACCACACTTTCTTCGAGATGCTGGGCAACTTCAGCTTCGGAGATTACTTCAAGCGCGAGGTCATCCCCTGGGCCTGGGAGTTCGTAACGAAAGACCTGGGGCTGGACCGCGAGCGCCTGTCGGTCAGCATATTTGCCGGCGACGACACCAACCCGCCTGATGAAGAGGCGTTTGAAATCTGGAACAAGTCGGTCGGCGTCCCGGCCGAGCGCATTCACCGCCTGGGACGCAAGGACAATTTCTGGGGTCCGCCCGGTCCTACAGGACCCTGCGGGCCTTGCACGGAAATCTACTACGACCGCGGGCCCGAGTACGGCTGCAGCTCGGAGCCCAGCAAATGTGGAATTGGAAAGTGTGACTGCGATCGTTACCTGGAATTCTGGAACCTGGTGTTCATGGAACTCTTCAAGGACGAACAGGGGCGCTTCAGCCCGCTGGCACGCAAGAACGTCGATACCGGCGCAGGGCTCGAGCGCCTGGCCACCATCATCCAGGGCAAGTTCAACAACTATGAAACCGATCTGCTCTTCCCCATCCTCGAGCAGATTGCAGGCCTGGCCGGCGTAAGCTACACCGGGCGCTCGGCTACGCCGGGCAGCGATGCAGCCAGGCGAGACCTATACCTCAAGATAATCACCGATCACGCCCGCTGCGTGACCTTCCTGGTTGGCGACGGCATCCGTCCCAGCAACATAGGGCGCGGCTACGTGCTGCGCTTCATCACGCGGCGTGCCGCGCGCTTCGGGCGGCTGCTGGGGCTATCCGAGCCATTCCTGCATAAATTGGTGGCCACGGTATCGCAGATATACGGCAAGGTCTACCCCGAGCTTGTCGAGCACCAGGCCGTCATCGAGGCTGTGCTGAAGGACGAGGAGGAGCGCTTCGCCAAAACCATCGAGCGCGGTACAAGCTTGCTGGAGGAGCTCCTGGCTGGCGATGCCAAAGAGATCCCCGGCAGGGAAGCCTTCAATCTTTATGCGACCTACGGTTTTCCTGTGGAGCTGACCAGGGAGATAGCCCTGGAGAATGGAAAAACCGTGGATATGGCCGGCTTTGAAGCGGCACGCAAGGAGCATGAGGAAGTCTCTTCGGTCGGCAAGTTCAACGTCATAATCACCGGTGAAGAGGCGCTCGGACGGATCCTCAGGGAGCACGGCGCCACCGAGTTCACCGGCTATGAGTCCACCAAGGGCTCGGGGCGGG
>DATNRD010000681.1:0-6424 GCA_036703665.1 Candidatus Obscuribacterales bacterium | reverse complement strand
GTGCATGCCGCCGCCGCCACGGCGCTCGCCGCCACCTTCGCGCCGTTCGCCGCCGCCTTCACGCCGTTCTCCACCACCTTCGCGTCTCTCGCCCCCACCGGCTTCGCGGCGCTCTTCCTGGCGTTCTTCGCGGCGTTCCTGCTGTGCCTGGCCGCCTTCTCCGTAGAGTCTTCCTCCGCCTTGCTTCCACGGCGGCGGAGGCGGCCGCCGGCGGTAGCCGTTACTGACCTGCCCCGCAATGAACAAATGGGGCATTGAGCCCGATAGTCGGTGCACCCGACTACGTAAGGCTTCGGCCAATACTGGTTCCCCAAGCACGAAGTTGTCATCCTTAGTCGTGTCGTGACTTTCGCGGAACGCCTGCGCAGCCCAGAATGCTTTGTCATCCTGAGGAGCGCAGCGACGAAGGATCTCGTAGCGGAAATGGCATCTTGCCTAAAGCTGTGAGATCCTTCGCTTCGCTTCAGGATGACACCAGTCAAGCCAAGTGCTTTGTCATCCTGAGGAGCGCAGCGACGAAGGATCTCGTAGCGGAACTGGCATCTTGCCTAAAGCTGTGAGATCCTTCGCTGCGCTTCAGGATGACAGATTGTCGGTACACGCACCTGTGCTGACCGAATACTTACCCGATTACTTGCCTTTGGACTTGACGGTCGAGGCGGTGCCTTCCCTGTCGAACAGGTCGCGGGGAATCGGCACGCTGGTGTCGACGGAAATGGGTTTTCTTCGTTCGTCGCGTGCTTTGGCTTCTTCACCGCGTGGTTCCCGTACAGTCTGTCCGGTGCGAGTGAAAGTCCACTCCGGTGCGCCTGGGTCATGCGGTGCAAAGTGCAAGTTGCCGCCTTTGTCCACGCTCATTTTTCCGTGCCATTTCTGGTCGGGATTGTCCTGGTTCTGCCAGTATTCCTTTCCATCCGGGCCGGTCATGCGCTTCCACGTGCCCTGTTCGCCGACGATTTCGTTGAGATTGCCCCTGTCGTCATACCGGAAGACTCGGAATGCCTTCGGATGCTCTGTCGATGTGACGCGGCCGTCGCTGGTTTGTACCACTGAGTTGTCCGGTTGCTTTTTGGTTTCTTGAATGACTTCACTGCCCAACCACAATTTTTTGTCGCCGTTCTTGTCGGTGGTTTCCACTCCGCCGCCTCTAAGGTGTACAGAAGCGGTGCCGTCCTTGTATTCATAGGTGACCGCGCCAGTCTCATCAACCTTTATGTTCTTGATCTCCTTGTCCGGGTGGAACGGTTTTGCGATTCGCGTGTCGCCGTTTATCGTGACTGCGACGCTGTGATCGTTTCTTTCGGTAACGGTCATATCCTTGCGGATCTCGACGGTGGTGCCGCCCGGCCGAAGTTGGCGCACTGTGCCATCTTCGTAGACGATTTCCTCATACGGGTGACCGGAGCGTGAGCCCGCCGGGTGCCTTTCCTTGACCTTGCCTGGTTCTTCCAGAGATCGTACAAAGGGCCCGCTGGTACCGTCCGGACGAACGATGCCCATCTTGCCGTCTCGCTCGATTACATAAGTGCCGTCGGCTGCGACATCGATTCTCATTTGCGTTGTCTGTCCGGTCTCTGAGCTTGTCCAGGTCTTGCCGCCGTCTGTGCTGGTCAAAACCGTGCCGCCAGGCATCTTCACTTCGTTGAGCTTGCCGTCGGGACCATACTTGAACTCTGAAGTCCGTCCATCAGGATGAGTGACGGACGTTATGCGCTCGGGCGCACCAGCAGGAACGTCGCTGCGAACTTCGGCGCCGTCGGGCCTCAACACCGCCTTTTTGCCGCCTTGCTCGAGACTGTACGTGCCATCACTCTTGACCTCGACTTTCAGGTCGGTGGCCTTGCCAGTTTCAGAATTGGCCCAGGTCTTGCCGCCGTCCCTGGTGGTCAAAACCGTACCGCTCGGCAACGTTACTTCGTTGAGCTTGCCGTCTGCTGCGTACTTGAAGGAGGTGGTTTCGCCATTTGCTTTCGTAACTGAGGTTACGCGGTCCGGATTCGGGTACGACACGTCCATTCGAACGGCGTTGCCGTTGGGCAGCAGTACAGCTTTCTTTCCGTCCTGCTCAATACTGTAGGTGCCATCGTTTTGGACCTTGATTCTCAGCTTTGATGTTGTTCCGGTTTCAGAGTTTTGCCAGGTGAACCCATCGGTTGTGGTCAACACCGTGCCGCCGGGCAATTTTACTTCGGTCAGTCTGCCGTCGGCACCGTACTTGAATCGTGTCGTTTCACCGTTGGCGCGGGTCACTTCGGTGACCTGTCCGTCGGCATTGCGCGTCAGCTTGGCCTCGCCCGATTCGGATTTGGAACTGACCGCGGCTGTTCGCTCGAATTCCTCAGACGCTCCGTCATTCTGCTTATGCGCTGCTTTCTCTTCGGATACCGGGCGCATGTCCTGGTGACCGGTGTGGCGTAGTTCGCCTTTGTCATTGAGCTGCCACTCACCCACAATTACTTCGGCGGTCGGCTTGCCATTGTGATAAGCGCGCCACAGCCCGGCTTCCTCTCTTTTCCATTCGCCGTAGTCTTTATCGCCGGCTCGCGTTATCTTGAAACTGGTCGGTTGGCCGTTCTCGTAGTTCCCGAACTCATATCTCACGCCGTTGGCGTGCTCGACGGAGGTTATCCGCCCCGAGCTGTCCCGGCTGACCTGGGGAGCAGCCCGGTCAGTGGAACCGCTATCCTTCTTTATCTCGGCTGGCGAATCAGAACTGAGTACGCAGGCAGGGAGCAGACCCTTCTCTACGCAGTTGGCTGTCTGATTCTGTCGCTGTTGGGCGGCATCGAAGGCTTCCTGCCTTTCTTCTATTACGTGCTTCAGCCAGCCCGTCTCGTTGGACTCTACCGCCTTCGTTTGGTCGAGCTGCCTGTTGGATCCTTCAAATGCGCCCATTTCTTATCTCTCCGATGTTTTTATCACTGCGCCTAAGCGCGCCTTGTCTCCAGTAGCCGACACGTTACAGATTGCTTGTTTCGAAGTTGTTTACGGCTTACTTGACCCTCAGAACTTTGCCGTCAGGATTGGTCGTGAAAGTTACCGTCTTGAGATCCGAGGTCGTGACCCTGGTCACGTAATTGCCGTATCTGTCGATGGTTGTATCTACCTGCTTGACGTTCGAGATAAGGTGGAGGGTATCGCCCTTGGGACCAAGAAAGGTTTGGTTGATGGGTTTGGCGTATTTGACGTGGGTTTCAAGCAGCCTTCCTGTGTCATCGATTTTCTCGGAGGCGGTGAAACCCACATGGAATTGCCGACCGATGTAGGCAAGTTCGCCTTTGTACTCGTGAGTGGTTGAACCATCTCGAATCGACGTAGTCCTGCCGGAGCGCCAATCCTGGTCGCGCGATTGCGGTGCGTTGATCACCCCCGGCTGGAAGCCTCCGATACCCGGAGGACGAACCGGATGAAAGTGATCCAGCACCTTGGCAAAAGTGAGTTCAACGGGAATGCGGCCATCAGCAGGTTTGCCCTGCTTGTCCAGCGCAAACTTGTTCCCTTTCACATCCTTGAAGGCAATATTGCCTTTGGCGTCCAGACCTTCGATAAATACCTTGGGCAGTAAGCCTCCGTCGTGCAGTGCTTTGTCCAGAGCCTGCTCGAACCCGTTGTCCTTTGGTCCCCGCTTTTGTAGGTCTTCCTGCAAATCCTGCAGCACTTTGGAGTAGTCGTGGGTCGTTAGCGCTTCTCTGAAATGTTCGACAGAGTTCGCAACATCTTTCTGCAGGGTCTCCAGGCTTAAATCGCCGCCCATGAGTAGTTCTCCTTCTTTGCGAGATTGGTTTGCCGCCAGGTCGCCAATCGTGACCTTGAGGACGCGGCTTTTGGAGCCGTTCTGCAAGACACTACTATGAACTTGTATCGAAGTTGTTTAGCCGCCGGTAGGGACTATGCACTTGCCCTTCGCGCGCGTCCGCCAAGGAACATGCCAGCTTACTCGCCCGCTCCAACGAACAAACTGGGTTATAATGGAACTGCTGAGTGAAAGCATAGCTACTGCTCAACGCCCCTGCGAAAGTTCCTCCAGGGGCACTGAACTTTTTGTCCCCGACCAACGTATAAATCCTTGTTGGATCGCGGCAGTAGCTTAGCGGATAGAGCGACGCTTTCACTCAGCGTCAGGTGAGAGTTCGAGTCTCTCCTGCCGCGGCCAACCTTTGCACGGCCCGCCGTAGTGGTCATCAATAGTCTATGATCGTGCCTCGGCGTTTGGCCAATTCTTCGGCCATTTGTTCGTCGGTGAGCAGCTTTGCCTGTTGGGGCAGCTCTCGTCCAACGACATAGCCGTAGTGGCTGGCCCAATGTTCGGATATCAGAAGGGTTCCGCCCTTCTCCACGAATTGCCTGACTAACGCGGGCACCTGGACAAGTCGGTCGCTTCCCCTCTCCGGCACATCGGTCATCTCGTGCCGGTTAGCAGCTTGCACACCCAAGCGATCGAGAATAACTGTCACGTCCATACCCTTGGACAGCAAATGAAGCGCCGCCTTGATCGCCTCGTATCCAGCAACATACTCCGCCTGGTAGGTACGCTGCCTGATGGTGACGATCTCCCGCTGTGGTGCCTGCTCTCCCGGCTGTTCTACTTTTGCTGGACTGCCATCACCACCGCCACCGTGAGCTCGTGGCTGTGTCCCCTTCTCGTCTTCGAATGGACTGCGCCTGTCCAAGTCGCTCTCTTCTCCACGTTCCCCTTCTCGTGCAGTCTTCTCAGCGCGTGCCGGGATAGGAGCCCTCTTCCCGGCGTCCACATCAGTCTTTTTGACCGTTCCGGTCAGCGGACTACGGTCCTCCCGGGCCGCTAGAAGCGTCATTGGATTTTCCTCAATGAAGCTGGCTTCGCTCTCCAGGCGCAGCTTTCTCAGAAGGCCAGCGTACTGCGGAGCAATGTAGTTCAGCGCGCGCGTGAAGTTCACAGAACCGCGAAGATTCGGCGCCGTATTGTGCAGCACCGTAATCGCCAACCGAAACGTGTTCCTCGATTGAGTCAGTTTGGCTTCTTCTCTCTGGGCCGATCCCAGGTTCGCCAGCATCATCGCCAGCGCCGGCCCCTGGATCTTCCGCTTCTCCGCGTCGGCTACCGCCGCCAAGAAAAGCTGCTCAGCCCTGGCGAAGTCCTTCTGACTGTACGCCTGCACCCCTTCTTCAGTGCAGTAGCGGTAAACTTTATCCTTCTCCGGAGGCCCGGCAAACTGAAATATTCTCGCGTTCAGTTTGTAGAAATTCGAAGAAGCAGCCTTCCTATCGATAGTCTCTCCGACCACTGGAGCGGTCGCCACCAATGCCCATGTAGCCACTACCATCAGCAGGAGCCCGGCTTGCAACAGAACAGGTGTCTCGGTCTGGATATTAGGCGCCATACGGTCAGGACCTTGAGCGGACCGGATCTAGCAAGGACTACTAGATGTTAAGAGCTTGCTTCCACTATAACATTGCCTGTTTTCCTTGCATGAGCCTCGGAAAAGCCGGCTTGGTCGGAATGCCCCGGGCGAACAGCCGACCACACTACCCGACCCGGCATGCGATTCCTGACCGCTGCAAAACCTAGACAATTGCCATGCCAGCCGGTCATGGACGGACAACGGCAGATACTGCGCTCGCACGTAGGGAAAGACTTGTTTGGCCGAGCCTTCTTACCTGCTAGAATAGACTTAGTTTATAGGACTTAGTTCAATCCGAGCAGCCATATGAAAAAGGTCAATATCCACGAAGCAAAAACCAACTTGTCACGGTTGGTCGAAGACGCCGCCAAGGGCGAGCCTTTCGTAATCGCCAAAGCGGGCAAGCCACTTGTAAAAGTCATACCTGTCGATGCCCCAAAAAGCATACGACGGCTCGGATTCATGGCCGGGCAGATGAGCGTACCCGATGACTTCAATCGAATGGGCAGCGAGGAGATTGAGCAATTGTTTGGCGTTGACGCATGAAGTTGCTGCTAGACACACACCTGTTGCTCTGGGCTGCCGGACAGCCAGATCGATTGCCGGATGCCGCGCGGACGCTGCTGACCGACCCGGATAACGAGCTGATGTTTAGTGCCGCCAGCCTTTGGGAAGTGGCGATCAAGCGCAGGTTGCGGCGAAGTGATTTCAGTGTGGAGCCCAGGTTGCTGCGGCGGGGATTGCTGGACAATGGTTACGGCGAGCTATCCATTACCAGCGAGCACGCCGTAGCGACGGACATTTTGCCGCCCATCCACAAAGACCCCTTCGACCGCATTCTTGTAGCCCAAGCGCTAACCGAAGGCGTTATCCTCGTGACCAACGACCCTTTCGTCGCACAATATCCAGGCCCGATTCGCCAGGTTTAAGGAACAAGCTCATTGGCTGCCATAGACGTCTAGGCGCGCTCAATAATTGAATATCGTGCCCCGGCGTTTGACGATTTCGTCGGCGAGTTCTTCTTCAGAGAGCAGCTTCACAAA
>DATNRD010000680.1:0-4823 GCA_036703665.1 Candidatus Obscuribacterales bacterium | reverse complement strand
CCAGGTGATGGGCCAGAAGAAGAACCGCGAGGTGTACGGTGTGGCGCTGGCCAAGATGCTCGGTCTGCAGACGGCGGGTATACTGGATGTCCACGAGGAAGGGCCCAACTGGGTTTTCACGTACCGGGGACCTGGCAACGGGGCGCGCGGGCTGAGCCAGCACGGCGCCAACATGCTGGCCAACAATGGCTGGCAGTATCACCAGATCCTGCAGCAATATTATCAAGACACGGACGGGCAGCTGCGTCTGGACTATGTGGACGGCTACCGGGCAGCCTTCATGCCGGTCTATCCGGGAGCAGCAACGGCACAGCCAGCCCGTCCGGCAGCGGCAACCCCGTTCAAGCAAGAGGCAGGCCAAGAAGAGGACTCCGAGTAGAATCCAGTTGAGAAGTCAAGCATGTCGATAGAAAGCCACCTTGCCAATGCCCGCAATCTGGTTTTGCAGAAACGTTACGATGAAGCTATTGCCGAATACCAGTACGTGCTGGACGTAGACCCCGACAATCCCGAGGCGCTGAGCGGACTGGAAAAGCTTACCGGTGCCGCGCCGCTTGCCGGCGGCAGCCTGGCAGCGCCCAGGACGGAAGGCAAGATCAAAACCAACTTTTTTGAGCACCAGGCCGCCGAGATCTCAGCGCCCATAACCAGGCAGGGCCCGGTCAGGATAGTCCTTCTCATCGTGGGCGCCGGCGTGCTCTTCGGGCTTTACCAGGCGCTTATGTTCTTTTTGAACTTCGACAAGATCGTCGCCATGAAAAACGTCGAGGTGCGCCTGCAGAAACCCGTTCTGCGAAACGGCGAGGCATTCGTCAACGTTGAGATCGGCAACTACAACCCAGCGCCGATCAGGGATGCCACCTTCTCATACAGTATCACCAGCAGCGGTGGCTCCGAGATCGGCTCGGGCAAGGTGACGGTTCCGGGGTTCGTGCCTGCAGGCGATTCGCGAACGTTTACGAACATAAAGCTCGGTGCGGTTTCCGGCGCTGCAGGCCGCATGCATGCCGAGCTGTCGGACCTCAAATACGGTCCCAAGCCGAGCCTCTCGCCTGAGCTGACCGTCAAATTCGTCGAGGCTGCCGGCATGCACGACAAGGATGCCGTCGACGCCTTCAAGCAGCTTGTGCAACTGGCACCGGAATTTGCGCCCGCCTATGTGGGGCTGGGGCTGGCGCTTGCCGCCAACAATGAGATGGACCTGGCAACGAAGGCCTATGACAAGGCGCTCAAAATCGACCCCGAAGACGTAAACGCACACTACAACATGGGTGTGGCGCTGTTCTACAAGGGTGACAAGCAAGGCGCAAAGCGGCAGTTCGAAGAGGCGCTCAAGCTGGAGCCCAGCGATCCCGCCGCGGTAAAGGCGCTTGCCGATGTAATGCGCGGTGAAAAGGGCGCCAGCGAAAGCACCACGCAGAAGGAAGGAGCGGCCGAGTCCGAGGCCCCTGCCCAGCCGGAGTAACGAACGGCTGCACCGCCGGTGTCCTGCAATGATGCTCACGTAGGGACTTACTGTGCTGCTGACATTCGGTCCCTCCCGGGAGCGTCGGCGCTCCCAGGAGGGCAGATTCCGCCATCTGAGCCCGGTGGCCGGGCGCTCGGCTACGGCTCTTTAAGCAGCTCCTGCGTGCGCTCGGCAGGCAGAAGAAGATTTCTTTTCAGTTTGGCGTCGTACAAATCACGCAGACGCTCGTAGTCAGGGTCGTACTTGCGCGCCCAGGCCATGAGGCGCAACACATTGGGGAAGGCGATCTTGAAAAACTCTTCGTAGGTGCCCGGGCGAGGAGCGTTGCCGAAGAAGATGGGGAACATCTGGGCGAACAGCTCCTCCTTCCCGGCTGTCCCCGGCTGCAGGAAGTAGGCGAAAGTGCTTTTCAGATCGGCCGGAAAGTTGGCTACGTCCTGGTCATATGCGCGGCTGAATGCCGGACCCTGCGAAAACTCGGGATAGGAATTGGTGGATGTCTGCCCAAGCACTTTCAAGCCGATGAAGTGGTCGTAGGCATGCCCGAACTCGTGCTGAACCGTCTCATCGAGCAGAGCCTCCTGGCCGCTGGCACCACCGGCGATATCAATCTTTTCGGCTACTATGATCAGCTTTCGTGTTCGGTCGAATGTCCCGTTGGCGTTGTGCCATGTCGACCCCTCTGCGAACCCGCGCGGCGCCTGCCCTGCCAGCTGCGGCATCGCATCGAGAATGGTCGGCACGACAAGCACCCTGTATCCGGCATTCTCGAGCTGGTGCCTGTAAGTACGAGGGATCTCCTTGAGTCCGAGAAGCACCTGCGCGATCGCCAGATCCGACACGCCGGTGTGCTTCTCATCGAGGTATGTTATGAAGCCGGGCAGGTCTTCCGTATCCGTATCGAATTTCCAATTGCGCTCTACTTTCTCGATAAGTGTCGTGCGCTCGTCCTGGTAATTGAGCTGGTTGAGTCTCGTGGCAATCTGCTTGGCGTCGGTGGCTGCCGGGAAACGCCGCAGGTACTCCTTGTAGTATTTCATCGCCGGCTCGTATTGCTTGAGGTAATCAAGCTCTTGTGCTGCCAGTTTCCAGCCGGCGGGATCTTTCGGGCGCACCGCCAGCGCCTTGTCGAAGCAGTCGCACGCCCGCGCGATATTGCCTGTTTCCGCGTAACAGCGCGCCAGCGCCATGTAGCCGTCGTAGGTGTGTTCGGTGGCCGGGTGATCGGCGGCCAGTTGCTCGAAGGCGGGCAGGGCGTGCTTGTAGTCCCCCTCCTCGTAATACATTCTGGCCACGCCCAGGAGCGCCAGGTGCCGGCTCGTATCGAGTGGCACGGCCTTCTCATACCATTGCAGCGCATCCTTATTCCTTCCCATCCGCTCATACAGGTAAGCCATGTAGTAATTCGCCTCCCAGGAGCGGGGGTCGACCTTCAGAGCCTGATTCAACTTGTCTTGTGCCCCGGTGAAATCGCCGGCGCGCAAGAGGTTGGCACCGTCCGTGGTGAGCTGGTACAACTCCATGCTCTTGTTCGTCTGAGCCGGGGTTGGGCACGTGCCCTGTCCGGCCAAGAGAAGAGATGCCACTATCAGCGAGATGATCTGCTTCCCGTTCACCGGCTGCTTACGTGCTCCCTGCTGTCACTGTCCCCAGCAAAGAGTAACAGACCCGCGGTCCATCACCGGTCATCCATTTCCACCGCGCACTGGCGAGGCTGGAGCAGGCGCAGTTGCCATGCCCTCTTTGCGCTGCCTTCGAGCGTCCGGTGCTCACGCGAGCAACATCGAGTGCGGACATGCTTGACGCTGTCGTCCCGTGTAATATACCATTAGGTATATATCAAGCGGGGTCCGGGAATGAAGGTAGCCAAAGTTTTCCGTAATGGTCGCAGCCAGGCAATTCGTTTGCCGAAGGAATTTCGCGTGGACTCGGACGAGGTTTACCTGAAAAAAACCCCTGAGGGATTTCTGGTAATCCCCCGCGATCCGTGGGAGCTGTTTTTCGAAGGCGTAAATCAATTGTCTGCTGACTTCATGTCCGGAGGTCGCGCACAGTTACCTGTTCAGGAGCGGAACTGGCACGCGTGATTTACTTGCTCGACACGGACACGTTGATATTCATGATCCGGGGTCTAAAATCGCTGAAGGCAGCCGAGCACGGGCGAGCAAGGCGGCTAGTCGATCGTTGCCGTGAGCAACAGGGAGCCGGTGACTCAATCGGCTTGTCGGCTGTTACAGTGTCAGAATTGGAGTTCGGTGCCCGTAAAGGCGGCCGTTACGAGGTTGAGATGCAAGCGGTACGCAAGGTGCTGGCGCCTTTCGACATCTACGACTATGACGCGGTGCTCTGTCCGATGCATTATGGTTTGATTCGACACGATCTCGAAAGGAAGGGAATGACGATCGGCTCTATGGATCTCTTGATCGCTGCTCACGCACTGGCTCTGGATGCGAAACTCGTATCGAACAATCGCGAGCACTTCTCTCGTGTTGCAGGTCTGACCGTCGTAGCCTGGTGATCACGAATTTGTTCTCGGTTAAGGGCCGACAAGGGGATTCGCTAATATCGGCGCCCCTTCTCACCGGTAGCTGGCAGACTCTACTGCGAGCTGGCTGCTCGTCGCCTGACGGGTTGCTGCTCTTGCACCAGGTCGAAGCGGTCGGTCCAGGAGGGCGGCTTGACCAGGGTGAAGTCGAGCTTGCGCTGCCAGTGCTCCGGCTTGACGTTGGTGAAGGGAACCTCGTAATAGGTATAGACGGCGCCACGCCCGAGGGTGCTGCGCGTGCCGCTCTGCAGGATGATGAACAGCAACCCCGGGCGGCCCAGCCCGAAGCTCATGCCGGCGCCTTCTCCGCCGGGGACGCTTATGGACAGCGTACCAGGCAGCGGCACCGCGACCTTTTCGAGGATGAGGTCGATATTGCCCAGCAGCTTCATGTCAGCCGGCGGCAGCGGCACCGCCTGCAGTTCCAGTTCGGCGATTCTCTCCAGGCGCTGGGCCAGGCGGCTGAAATCCGCGAAGCGCTCCCTTAGCTTGTCTGAGAGATAGCCGAGCAGATAGAGGTCTTCCGACAGCCGATTGGCGTCCTCCTTGATGCGCCGATAAAGCTCCGGACACGGGTCGAGATAGTGGTAGTACGCCGGTTTTGCGGGCTGCCGTTCCTCTGCCGCCGGAGCACCGGCTTGCGCCGGGCTGGCAGGCTTGTTCTCTGCCGACCCCAGTGCCAGGTGGCTGTCTACCCAGCCGGCAAAAGCGCTTTCCATGCGGCGGTTGGCCCACATCTCCGTGCGCAGAACCGACTGAGCGCCTTCTTGGTAGGGGGTGAAGTACGCCGACAGGATTTTCCAGCGGCGG
>DATNRD010000679.1:0-9418 GCA_036703665.1 Candidatus Obscuribacterales bacterium | reverse complement strand
GGAGAAACTCTAACCGATATCGCGCGCGCTCATCTAGGCAGGGGAGCCAGCCACGAGCAAGTCCAAAAGCACGTCTGCGAGATCGCCAGGCTCAACGCCCTGGTCGACCAGCACAGCCTGCCTGTAGGACACGAAATCGAGCTGCCCGGCTACACAAAGGACGGCGGCTACGTCATCCGCGATTCGGCAGGCAACAGGGTCACCACCTGGGCGGACGGCACGCTGCGCCTCCAGCGTCCGGACCAACGGGGCTACGTACGCAGGTCGGAGAACGACGGCAGCTACAGCGAGGAGCACTGGGGTAAGCGCCCGCAAGACAACTTTCAGATAACCAGGACGGCCGACGGGCGGATCTTCGTTACCGACAAGAAGGGCGATGTTCCGCATGGCTGGCTGGAAAGCGACAATGTGGCCCTGGAGCGCCGGCGCCTGCTCGAGCTGATTGAAGACAAAGTCGATGATTCCCAGCATCGCGCCAAGTTCATTGCCGACATGGCTCGCTTCGAGCAGCGGGCGCAAAAACAGGGTATCAAGCCTGACGACGTCGCCCGAACCTACTATGAGATCTCGCGCCTGCTGGACGCAGCCGGTGATAAACCGCTCACGAGTCGCCAGCGAATAGCGGTCGCGGAACAGGTGATGAGTCAGGCAGCGAACCCGGGATCCATTGATCAGGGCGTTTACGGGACGTGCAATGTCGCCTCAGTGGAGGTAAGAACGTATACAAGAGACCCGGTCGCCGCGGCGCGACTGGTGGCAGATGTTGCAATCACCGGCAAATATGAGGCGGCGGATGAAACCGAGGTCAAAATTCGAGCGGAGAGCATAAAGCCCTATTCGGGCGCCGAAAGCAACCCACCGGAGGACGGGACGAGAAGCCACGCCAGCCAGATATTCCAGGTAACTGCCGCCAACCTCGGACATGCGAGAAAGAACCCGCATTACGAATACGTCCTGCAAGCACCTACCCCCTCCGACAACGGTGAGCGGCTTTATGACAGATCTCGCGGGCGAGACGACGAGGAGGTTACGGAGACATGCAAACCGGTCCGCTCGCCTAATCTCAGCGAGGACCAGCTGGTCGAGTTAACCAACTTGATCACCGGCAAGCAAGAGAAGGACTTTGTCATCGTACACGACGGCTACCGGAGCAGCGATAACATCCTGCGCATCAAGTCGGAGCAAGAGCTGAGTGAAGCGCTTGCCCTGGCTGTACGCAACGGACGGTTGCCGGTCATTGTGAGGGTCGACGCGGGCAATCAGCCGTTTTTCCGTGACTCCGACGGCGGCACCGCCGGCGGTTCGGATGGGGCTCACGTCGTCACCGTCACAGGGTATGACCAGGGCCCGCCGGCCAGGGTCACCATAGACAATACCTGGGGCTCCAAGTCTGATCACCCTGGCGGAAGCGAAATCTCCCTGCACGACCTTTACCTTTCCATGCGCGAGGCAGGCGACAAGGACCGCCTCAAGGAATTGCGTCACGACGTGAAGTGGGATCGATCGCGCAATCAGGCGGATGCTGCCAAATTGTTCGACCTGCGCCGCCAGGAATACGAGGCGACGCTGGCCAGACTGAATGAAGCCGAAGAGGAGCTGCAGTGCGCAACCAAGAAACGCGCTGCCGGGGAGATCACACAAGCGGAGCTGACCCATGCCAGCCGGCAGCACGAAGACGCGAAGAGGCAACATGGAGAAGCCGCGGAAAAGCACTACAGACTGCTGCTACAAGACGCCCGCGACATCATGAAGCGCTGGTCGGAAGAGATTGCGCAGGGCCGGGTCGATGCAGATGAAATGGCGAGAGGCGTAGCGATGATGCTTCTGATGGTCAAGAGCCTACCGCTCGAGCTGCGCCTCGGCGCGCTTAAGGAGTACAAGAGCCTGGGCGCAATATCAGACAAGCAATTCGACCAGGCGACCAGGGAGGCTCTGCAGGCAGCCGAAGACGAGGCGACGGAAGCAAGGTAGAAAGGCCCCTGACGAGGGCTTCAGTCGAACGCGGTCGCTGCCTTCTACAGGCATGGATGTGCTGGCAGTTGTTTCAGAGGTCGCCTGGCATCCGTCAGGATCTGTGGCGGGGGCTCGACCGGCGAAGCTGTACCACGGCGTCCTGGAAGAGCTCGCTAGTGAGGCTGCGCTGGCTCGATGGATCGCTTTTGCCAGCGAGGCGCCCTTCGCCGTCCCTCTTGGCTTCGACCGTCCTGCCGTCGGAACTGGTGTACGTGCCGTCGGTGGCCAGCTTTGCCACGATGTCGGCATAATATTCCGGATAACCACTGGCCATCATCCGTTCTGCGTTAGCTGGCGTACCTGTCATCTCGCCGTCCTTGATGCTTTCAGGATGAGCAATCTGGTGCGCAAGTGACATGACCAGCTCGCGGCGCTGCTGGTCCGTCAGCCGGGTGTCCGCCTGGCCGTGAGCTATTTTTTCCAGGCTTTTGTATATCTTCTGGCGCTGCTCCTCCGGTAGCTTGTCAATTTCCGCCAGATCGGCTCGCAAGCGCTTTTGTTCCGGCAAGCTCAAGGGTGGGTTCAGCTTCTCCATCTTATTGAGAAGGGCGTCCTGCTCAGTCTCGGCCTTCTTGCCGTTTTCGGCGGTCTTGGCTTTGCTGTCCGTCACGGTCGGGGTGCTGTCAAGCTTGTGAAGAGCCTGTTTACCACTGAACTCGATGACCGGACGGCCTTGGTCGTCATAGGACCATTCCACCCGAGGCAGGCTTTCGGAGCTCTTAGTACGACCAAGGCCGCGCCTTTCTTCCTGCTGCCTTGCCTGGTCCTTCAACTCCGGAGGTTGCTCCTGCCCGCTGCGGGCGCACTCCATCGCTTTCGCTTCGTCAAGCGTCTGGCCGGGAGACTCACTGAACTCTGTTGTCAACTCTTTGTTGTCTAGCGCCATTGCCCATTACCCCATTTCGCAGATGCTGTCCCTGTGGAACTTGCTAAGCACAGTAAGCGAATGGAGTTGCCTTCTTGTCCGGGGAGTGTCCCCAAAATGTCCCGGAGCACCATTACTCGGATTCCGAGGCCAGGCAGCAGGTCGCCAATTGTCAGTAACCGTGATGTGCATTGATACGAACATCCGAGAAATCCGCTTGGCAACCGGATTTTAGATAAATTTCTGGTTTTTCCCTGAACTTTTTTCGAGTTCGCGCGTCTTAGTAATCAGACCGCACAGGGGAGAGTGACACCATGTTGTTAATAGCCTTTGCATCCATAGTTACAACAGCCTCGCTGGTGGTGGTAGTCAAGGAGCTGTCCCACTAATGGGACAGGCGATGGTCACCGTCGGTCGCGCTGGCTTGGTCTGCCTCTCTAGCCTCTTCAGCTTTCCGAGTCATCGCCAATAACTGACGATGCCGGTGGCGGTGCCTCAGGCACCGCTTGTGGCTCGGGGCCGTCTACACTTGCCGACAAAGGCTCACCTTTACCGTCCCGCAGGTGAAGCTTGGCATGCATGTCGATAAGACGGATCAATGCCACGTCGCGCATGAGCGACGCCTCCTCCTTATGTATGCCGGAGCACTTCCCGGCCTGAAATGCAGCGAATGCCAGCTCACGGCAGGTAAGCATCCATCCCCAGGCACCACTGCCCAACGGCAAGCGAAGTCGTCGCAAGCGCTCCCTCACATCGGCTGGAACGCTGCCATATATCACCGAACCGTCGGCAAAAAGTGCCACCAGCAATCCGACAAAAAAGAGGCCGAGGACAACATAGCCCCTTGCCGTCAGCAAAGAAAGAAGTCCTTCCAAAGCATTCGCTCCAACTGCGGCGCGATAATCCAGCGCAATGTGATCCAGCAGCCCGAGAACGAACCCGGCACCACCAAGAGCCCAGGCCAGTCGCCCGCGGCTCCGCAGCAGCAGCGCCATACCGACGGCCAATCCCGTCAATCCGGACCAGAGCGCATGTCCGTTGAAGAGGTGCTCGCCATGGATACGATCGCCAGACGTAATGGACAGCGGAAACCACGGTATGAGCGGGCTTGCCCAGCGACCTGCGGCGCGAATATAGGCGTTTTCCACCATTTCGAAACCAAGACCCGATGCCAGTGCAAGCAGGAACACGTCGGTTGCGCCCAGGCACCACAACCAGCTCTTGCGGCCTTTCCATAGCAGAACAGCGGGCGGCACCAGCATAAGAACTTGCTCCATTGTCGGCACCATCAACGCCTCAAGCCCACGGTTACCTGACACCATAGCGCCGACCAGCTTGGCCAGGACAACTGATATGCCCATCATGAATCCGCCATACAAAAACATCACGAACAGCTGGCGGATGCTCACCGTGCGTGTGAGGCTGCCGGCCACGACAAACAACCCCATGACCCACAATGCATCAGCGATACTGGCAAGGCCACTGGCTCCGGTGCGAATCACCATCAGTCCCAGCCACCACGCAGCTCCAACGAGCACAAGAAGCAAGTGCCTGGGCACGGGCTTGCCGGCCACCGTCACCGTGACAGGGTTCGCGGAAGCTCCGGATGTGCCAGATGCCATCAGTCTCGCGCTCCTCCCAGGCGCCGAACGTAGTCGTCTACGGCATCCGTAACCGTCTGCCACGGACTCTTAGGCTCCGACCGCTTCGCTGGCGGGTTCTGGTCGTGATAACTGAGCGGTGATTTCTCGCCCCGACAGTGATAGTAGTCATTGACTGTATCCCTGTAGCTGGTGTCTGTGCGCGGGTCGGTCGGATCTCGACTGGACCTTCTTCGCTGCCATTCGTCATAGATGGCCCGATCGTCTCGCTGCCGTTGATCCTCGCCGCCTCCGGCACCGCTTCCGGCACCGCCGGCGCCTACTCCACCCAGAGGCGGCACCCAATCGCAGTTTTGTCCGGTATTCAGCGTTACATCCATCCATCCGGCCGCTTCCGCAGCCGGGACCGCGAGCAATATAACAACAGCGCGGACGATTAGCAGCAACACAGCCGGCAGGGAAAGGCCGTCAATTACCAGTCCAATGGCACTTCGCATGCCCCTGCCCTCTCGAGTTCAAAGTGGAATGCGGATCCACGGCGATGCCTGCAGGCTTTGTTTGTAAGGCCAGGTTGCTTTGCTTCGCGTCTTTCTTGCCAGGCGCCGGGTGGACTTGCTCCCATTATACTCGGAGCCTGCCAAACCCCCGGCGCGCGCGCCCGCCAGATGTCATTAGCCCGGTCTGCCCCGTTAACCTCGTTCGCTTTCCGTGATGGCATCAACGAGCGGGCGTGCCAGTCCGAAGCGAGTCAGCTCCGAAAACAGCTTGCTGTCGACGATGTCATATCTGGCTCCTCCCGCTACAAGTTGATTGTCCAACTCATACAACAGTGAGCTGCCCTGCGTTTCGTTGCCAATCTGCAGGAAGGTAATGGCAATTTCTCCCGGATAGTGGAGCTTCCTGGTTGCATCCGCGATGACGGCACGCAAGGAACTCGCGCTGTCAGGGAGTCCATCGGTGATTATCGCCACGGCTAGCGGCTTGACGCTATTTCCAGCCGCAGCTCGGCGCGCAAAGTAGTCCGCAAGTTGTTCCCTGAGCGCCCTGGCCATGTTCGTGCCTCCACCCGGCCGGTTGCTGGCGAAAAGCGACGGTATCTCCTCGGCATCCACATTGTTGAAAACTCGAGTCTTGCTATCGAAAAACGCCAGGGTGAGTCCGCCGGGCAAAGCCCGCGCCACTTGCTGCCTCAATGAGTACACCTGCTCCTGGCACCATTGCCAGCGACTGACGAAGGAGGCACCGCGATATCTGCCCGTGCCGGTTAGGAAGCTGGCAAATCTGCTCGCCAGACCGGACGGGCAGTCCTGTGTGGTCATCGAGCCCGATTTGTCGACCAATATTACAACGTCGCGCCGCCCAATCACCTCCAGATCGCGGAGGTTCAGCGCACCGAGAACCTGCGGCGCCGAAGGAGGGTACGCCTCCGCTTTAGGAAGAGACGCACCAGGTCCTGCCGACTCGCGCGGCAAGTAGTTCTGCGGATGTGGTGGCGAAGGGAACTTGCGTGCCAGAGCATCGACTACCGTATTGAAGATGAGCCTACCGACGCCCTCATCTTGTGGCGAGTCCATGCGCCTCTCGTACAAGGAAGCAGGCTCCGGATCGTCTCTCCGGATGCGATAGCTGTCCTGTCCAAGCACTCCCGTGCCGCCAGCGCAGGATAGAAAGAGAACCGAAGAAAGAATGCCCGCCGCTATCTTGCCGTGCCTCATCGCCGGACCCCATTTGCCAATACCGGTATCGACGCAGGCCGCCTGGCGATGTTCCCCTAGTCGAGTACGCCCGGGCGCACGAATTGCCGAAGTCCATAGCACATCATAGATGACGGCACCCAGGGACAGCGACACGGCCTGTGCCGATCCGGCTCGATTCTACGCAGCGCGGTCACACCCGCGCAAACCAGCACGAACGCCGCCAGCGTACCGATATTCGTCAGCTCGGCTGCCAGTCACCGGCTCGCGCTCCCAATGGAGTTTTTTGTAGCGCTTAACGAGCGCGGTCACCATATTCAGTGGCGACCTGTGTCCTGCATAGTTGTACTACTGAGACTTGCCTGGCCGCAAAATGTCTTCAAGGCGCCGGGCATCAGCACGCCTGTGCTAGACTCGGTTAAGAAAGCCCGGTCCGTTCCGTCGAGGGGTTCTCGATGCAGTGCGCAGCCCAGCGAAGCGAACCCGCATTTGTCAGGTCATTGCCGTGGCTCCTCTTGCGTATCGGCCTGCTTGTGGTTTTGATCGCGGCCCTGGGCGGCTGTAACACCAGCTATGAATGCACGACGGCGCAAGATGCTGGCGCCGACGTGAACATACCCTGGTACCTCGCGCTAGGTCTGGGTCTGGGTATCGGCGCCCTCGGCCTTGGACTGGGCATGGCCGCGGGAGCTGCGCTGGGCATCGGCATAGGATTGGGCGGCGCCCTGGGTCTGGGAGCCGCTGCCTTCGGGATTGGCTTCGGGATTGGCTCTAATACCGCGCTTGGCGATCAGATTGCCGACTATGTCTTTGGAACTGGCGCCCCCTGCGGCATCCCTGATCCGAACCCGCCGGGGCCGGGCACCACCATGCCCGGCGGCTCACAATCTCCAGGCTTCAGCGGCTCCCGTGATGCCGATACCAGCGTGCCCGGACAGTCGGGTATACCATCGCCGCCGGGACCGCCCGGCCCCTCCGGCACCATGCCCGGAGGTAACCAGTCCCCGGGCTACAGCGGCTCCCGTGACGCCGATACCACGATGCCCGGCCAGGGTCCGGCTCCGCCGGAGGCGGTGACTGGTTCTACTCCCGAAGCCGGCAGCGCCGGCGGCACCGCTGCCGGCGACTCCTCATCACCCGGCAGCGGCTGGGGCGGACCCCGTGGCGGCGATACAACGGCCACGGCACCCCTTGACACTGCCGACGGGCTGTCGTTAGCCGATCTGCTCCGCTCGGAAGGCATCGATCTGAGCGGCGGCTCATCGAGCGGCGGCGACTCCGACGCCAGGGAAGTGATCGAGACCCTGAAGATGCTTAATCGATAGAGGCTCGAGCATGGCACAGAAACATGGACCCGTTATCCTGAACAAAACGCTCCTGTTAATCGGGATGCTTGGACTGGTGCTCTGGGCCGGCATCATCGTCGTGCACGCCGGTGGCGGAGCATTCATCAGCTTCTGGCACGCTTTACTGTTCCTTACGGCATTGACCATTGCCGGTAGCGCCACGCGAACCATCGGCTGGCCGGCCCTTACGCTCATGTTCTGCTGGGGCGCCTTTAGCGGCAGCCTCGCTTTGCTTGTCCTGCAACTGATAGACGTAATCGGAATGGGATTCAACAGCCCTTTGCGCGTGCCGGCAGTGGCGCTCATTGATGAAGCCTTCATGCTGGCCCCGCTAATCTGGCTGCTCTGGCGATCCCGCGCCTGGTGGGGACTCCTCGGCGTCACCGACGTTCTTTTGATGGCTGCTGCTTGCGGCACCGGCTTCGGGTTCGTCGAGCATGCGTTCGTCATCCACAGGGTCCCCTCGGTAAGTTGGCTCTGGTGGATGCCACTGTCCGGTATCGCCACCACACCGCGTGATGCTGTGTGGCTCATCAACAGTCACGGCGTCCTGGCGGCTTTAGCAGGAGCCACAATCGGTGCCGGTCTTCTCTTGCGCCACAAAGGTAAACCTGCCTGGATATTGGCTGCCTCCGGCGCTGCATATGGTCTGGTAGATCGCCTCATCCTCGGCAATCTGGGGCATGACGCCGGCAGTCCGTTCGGACAGGGCCTGGCCTTTATGCTTGGTTGGGGCTGGCTTACACTCTGGCTATTCTTTGCCGGTGTCGCGCTGGCGGTGCTTGTCGATGCCTACATCATTTATCTCAGGATGCCGGCGAGGGTCAAACCGCTGGGCAATCAGGACTCGCCTTTTTCCGGGCAGTGGTGGTCCACACAGCTTGAGATGCGCGCCCTGGCATTTGCAGGGTTCCGCTACAGCCATGCCTCGGCCGCCGGACGCTCTGTTCTAGCCGGCCGCGCACTGGCTGTTCTATCCTCGTTGGTCAAGCGCTACAAAAAACTGCACCCTGAATTGAAGCCGGATGCTGCCGCTTCAGCCGCCCCGGGCGCCGCCCAGCCTGCCAGCGCATCCGACATTCAAGGCAACATAGCTGACGTGCGCTGAACTGCCGGCAGACTCCGAGAGCGTGCCCCGCGCTGAAAGCCAAACCCATGCCTACACCCGGCACCACTCCACCCCATTGTAGTTTGTAGGCTCACACCGGCAGTTGCGGGCCGCCGTTGCCATTCCCTTGCTCATCGGCCGGCCGACGTAGTTGCGCTCAAGGACTGGTGCTAGTCACGAATAGATTGACCGATGATGGCGATTATCTTGTTCTGCCTGGAAAGCTCGGCACGCAGGCAGTCGATCTGCTCGCGCACGCCACGGAGCTCGCGTTCGACCTGGTACAAATCTACTAACTCGGAATGCTCGCCGCAGTCTTCGTATTGTGCTTTGAGTTCTCGTTCCATAAACCACAGACGCTCGAGCTTGAGCGCTATCTGATTGCGCACACTGGAGTGCAGCGCATAAGCTCGTTCCATGTCGGCGGCTTGCCCGGCAAGCGCTTCAGGGACAGCCATCCCGCCCTGCTGCTCGGCTGCCCCGGATGCAGTCATGCCGGCTACAGCCAAAATCAGGGCGGCAGCCGTTGCGCCTGCTGCATGATTCCAGAAATTGCTGCCAGCCATGGGACCGGTACCTGTTGCTTGCCCGACGTAATTGTGGAGATTAGCAGCGCATCCGGCCTGTGAGAATCGGGAAACCACGTAGGCGTCCCCGACAGGCCCCTGGCAAGGCCGAGCGCAGCTATCGCGCGGTCGCGGCTCTGATTTCAGCCGGAAGGCGCCAAGCCGGTGGAGCGGTCCAGCCGCGCCAGCGACGAGTCTCGTGATTCATCTGCTTTAGAACCTTGG